>NZ_JVIP01000018.1:0-227907 GCF_001076435.1 Corynebacterium sp. 401_CJEI | reverse complement strand
GGGTTAAGTAGCAAAAAGTGTGTCCGCTCGGCGTGTTGCGGGGCGGGCACACCGTTTGTTACTTCATGGGGCCTTTTCTGATTCCTATCGAGTGTTCGTACTCGGTTGGGATAGCGTTGTCGTAGAAGGCTGGTCGGCCTGTTTCATGGTCGGCTTTGTTGTGGTCTTCTTCGACAAGATCGTTGACTTTGGCGAGTTGATCTTGGCCGAAATTGCACTGCCTGGCGATCTTTAATGGGTCGTCAGGCAGTTGCGTTTTCGAGTGCAGGTACCACTCGAGCATTTTTCGTTGGCGTTCCCCGGACCTGCCGCGATGCGCGTCGGCGATGCGTTTGAGCCCGGCGTTGATGCCGCCTTCCAGACTGTTTGTCGTTGAAGCCCAGCGTTGAGGCTCAAGCGCATTCGGTGGTGGCTGCAGGTAGGTAAACAGCCATCCTTTCCGTGAGAGGTGCAGCAGGGAGTTGTATGCCTTGCGAACTCGCAGATGGGTCCATTCCCACTGGTTGTTGAGTGTGCGGCGCTCTTTTGACACGGGCGTTTTCTCGTTGAGGAATGCTTTGAATACCTGTCCGAAGTCGTGCAGACGCAGCGTCCACTCCCGTGCCTGGTCGAGTGTGGTGATACGGGTCAGTTTCAACGCCAGGGCGTAGATGGCTTTGCCGGCGTCGGTGCGTGGTCGTGATGTGGTGTAGCGGCGGATGACGCGTTGCGCATGGACGAGGCATCGTTGGATTATCGCGTTCGGCCAGCAGGCTTTAATCGCAGTAAGTGCGCCTTGTCCGCCGTCGAGGACGACGCAGAGCGGCTCAGCGATTTTGCGGAGTAGCTGCGTGTAGGCGTGGGCGGTTTCGTGTTTGGTCCAGTGCCATGCGATGACGTGGTCGTGGCTGGCTGCGACGAGCAAGCATCCGGCGGCGGTGTAGGTACCGTCGATGAAGATCTGGTCGTAGATGCGCTGTGGGTCACCGTCGTTGGGGATGTCGATGAGCCAGAACGGTTTGAATCGGCGGTCAAGTGTCCAACGGCTTACCCCTTGTTGCTGGGCGAGTTCAGACAACGTTGCTGTGGAGGTGGCATAAGAGACGAAGGCTTTAAAGTCGCGGGTCTGCGTGCGGTCGGTGCGGGTTCGTGTCGTGGAACTGCCGCAGTTCGGGTCCTTGCATCGCCACCTGGTTGTGCCTTTAGAAGTGGTTCCGTTTTTCTTCATTTGCCCAGCGCATATCGGGCATCGTGGTCTGTTTTTACTCACCCGGAAAGCACACCAACCCCCGATTAGCACATGCGGGTGCCATTCCGGTGGATTGAACACTAATCGGGCGGATATAAGGTCTTGATGCTTATATCCGCCCGATTTACCCAGCCTAATCAGCAGTAATGCTGAAAGTCAGACACACTTTTTGGGGATGCGGACGTTTTTTTGGACAGTTTCAATCTCACGCTACATTGACTTTTCGGTATTCGGCAATGCTCAAACCATCGAGGCTGATCTTGATTCGGTGATTGTTGTAGAACTCAATGTATGTCGCGATTGCTTCTTTGAGCTCTTGAGGGTTCTGCCAGGTTCTGCCGTAGTACATTTCGTTTTTCATTCGGCCGAAGAACCCCTCGCATGCTGCATTGTCGGGGCTACAACCTTTCTTCGACATCGAGCGAAGTATTCCGAACTTCTCGGTCATACTTCGCCAGCTGCTGCCTCGATAATGTGCTCCGCGGTCTGAGTGAATCACCAAGGAGCCATCCATTGCCGGCTTTTCGGTTGCGATTGCTGCGTACAAAGTTTCTTCTGCTAACTCCATGGTGGGATGAACACTTGTTTTTGCTGCCACGACCTTCCCGTCAAAACAGTCAATGATGGCAGACAGGTACACGCGACCTTGGTTAGTAGCGAAAACACTGATGTCAGTCAGCCACAACCGATTTGGATGCTCAGCATGAAAATTACGGTTCACCAGGTTAGGTGGTGCGGGAGAAATTTCCCCTTGATAGCTGGAGTAACGCCACTTTCGTTTCGGGAACCAGGGACGAATTCCCTCTTCGTGCATGAGACGGCGGACGACCTTCTCACTGATAACGATCCCGCGATGGCGCAGTTCCCACCAAAGTCGGCGATAGCCGTAGGTGTTATTCGACTCAGAACTAATCTCATGAAGCAATTCGCGGATATGCGCGTGCTTATCCGGAGCAAATCGCTGTTGGAGTTGGTAGTAGAAGCTTGATGCCGCAAGATCAATAGCAGCAAGCAGCATAGATAACGGAAACTCGCCGCGTAACGCGTCAACCACTTCAGCCTTGTGCTTATTGCTGAGCTGCCCCGGGATGACGCTGACGTCTTTTTTTACAAGTTCCAGCTCCTTTTCCAAAACAGCCTTGTCAACGAGCAGTTGAGCCATTTGCTTTTTCAGTTCTGCAGGATCATCGGCTAATGATTTCTCGAATGCTGCTCGGGTGGGCATGCGAGTGTGCTCTTTGCGTTCTCTTTTCGACATCAAACCCCATTTTCCCTCTTCACGGTGGCGTTGTGCCCAAGAATAGACACTCATCTTTGAGCGCAGCTCGCATTCCACAGCGGTGTCAGCTGGCCTCCAACCAGCGTTGAAGAGCTCAACAGCACGAAGCTTGACCTCAAACGGGTAGCGGGTCAATGTTTTTGACTGTTTGCGGGGTCGACCAGGTTTGGCGGGTTCACGCAACCATTTGTACAGCGTCCATCGCCCTGGATAACCAAGTTCACGGACGGTCTTGGTCACCGATTGAGTACGCTTGTAAACCTGCAGAGCTCTGCGTCGCTGCTCCTTGGTGTATGAGCGGTTCATGATGGAATCCTCCAAGATTCCGTCCGCATCCCCTTTTGCTACTTAACCCTCAACGGGTAGCAGGTCTGAAAGTGACTAGGTTCATGACACATGAATTGAATTCACCCGCGGTTTTTTGTCATAAACCTAGTCACTTTCAACACCTTTTCGATGCCTCGTCGATACCGCATCCTCGCTTTCCGGATTAACCATCCGCCAGAACCTTACCAGCGAGTTTGGAGCCCAAACCCCACCGGAGTAACGTCTGATAACAGAGCTTTTACAGCAGCTCCAGCTAGGTTGCTCGAAAGCAATGGGGCTATAGCTCAGTTGGTAGAGCGTCGCGTTCGCAATGCGAAGGTCAGGGGTTCGATTCCCCTTAGCTCCACAAATAGCTCCACAAAAATATCCCAGGCCACATCACCGTGACCTGGGATTTTCCCATTACGCATTACGCATTACCGTATTACGCAACATCGCATTAAGCATCAAAGGAATACGCGCCAAAAGATGACGCACCTAACCTAGCCGCCAGCAGCTACCTGCGATACTCCACCCGCGTATAGGACACACGAATCCGAGTGGTAATGCGCTGACGGAGGTCCTCAGGGGCAGGTTGCTGGCAGCACCGGCGCAGCAGCCGTCGTATAGCTTGCTCGGAACCGAACTCTTCCAAGCACTGAGGGCATTTGTGAATGTGTTCCTCGAGAAAGCGGCGTTCCTCCGAATCACACTCTCCATCCAAAAATGCGTGTAGGCGCGAGTGGACATCCTGACAGAAAGCATCTTCACAGGCGTGCCCGCGCTCTGGCGTCTGCTCCATATCTTGGCTCGACTCTCGGCTCATCGCGGAGAATCTCCCTTCTCTTCTTTCAAGAATCCACGTTCCACGGCTACGTTGTGCAACGCGTCTCGGAGCTGTTTTCTTCCACGGTGGAGCCGACTCATCACAGTTCCGATGGGCGTGCCCATGATTTCGGCGATTTCCTTGTAGGGCAATCCCTCGACATCGGCGTAGTAGACCACCATCCGGTAGTCCTCTTTGAGGCTCATCAAAGCGTCACGAATTTCCTCATCAGGAAGCTTTTCCAGCGCTTCAACCTCAGCAGAGCGCAGCCCTATCGAAGTGTGCGACGCGGTTTCCGCGATCTGTGAATCCGTGATGTCATCGGTGGCGTACTCGGCAGGACGTCGCTGCGCCTTGCGGTAGCTGTTGATGTACGCATTCGTCAGAATGCGGTAGAGCCACGCTTTCAGATTCGTGCCCGGCTTGTAGGAGCGGAAGCCCTGAAAAGCCTTGATATAGGTCTCCTGCACCAGGTCTTCGGCATCGGCGGGGTTGCGTGTCATCCGCAGCGCCGCTCCATAGAGCTGATCCAAAAGCGGCATGGCATCACGCTCAAAGCGCTGCGCAAGCTCCTCATCCGACTCATCAGTCCGGATGGCCGATGTTCCTGTCTGATCACCTGACATGCTACCTATCCTAAAACATCCGCACCCACGAGTCGGCCAGACCCCCGTCACCAGGCATTTCGTCGCGTAGCTGCACTGGTGTGCAACGATGGGAAATTATGTCGAAGAAGTCCGCCAAGAAATCCGCTGCCGCCACCCCGGCAATCGCCGTCTGTCAGAACGCCGGAATCGACTTCCACGTTCACCAATTCCCCCACGGCAGCGACAACTTCGGCGAAGAGGCCGCCTCTTGGCTACTAGAGCATCTCGGAGTCGAGCCCGAACGCATCTTCAAAACTCTCATTATCGAGCTATCCGGCAAACGCACTGGGCTGGCCATCGCCGTCGTCCCCGCCACCGGAATGCTCAACCTCAAGGCCGCCGCCGCGGCTGTCGGGGCTTCCAAGGCAACGATGGCCGACCCCCATGACGCGTCACTTGCCACCGGCTACGTTCCCGGCGGCATCTCCCCGCTTGGCGGTCGCCGCAAGCTCCCCACAGTCATTGATGAGACAGCCACTCTCGCCGACACTGTGTTTGTCTCCGGTGGTCGCCGCGGGTGGGACATCGAACTGTCACCCGCTGATCTGGTTTCGCTTTGCGACGCCACGGTCGCCGACATCGCCCGCTAACCCTGCGGCTACTCCTGCAACCTCCCCGCTGATACGGCCTTAAAACAGCTCCTCGTTGTGGCCGGGTGCTGCTCCATCGGGCCCATTCAGCAGGTGCGATCCTTCATTCGCAACATTGCCGACGGCGCGGTTGACCGGTCGGATGGTCAGCTTGTCCACCACTTCTGCGCTGGTCATGCCAACATCTCCGTCTGCTGCCCAGGCCGAGAGATCCAACCAGTCACTGACTTCGTCGTCGGCAAGCACGCGCGGCATACGATGATGAAGATCCGCGAGCTGTCTCACGGCGTCGGTGGTGAGAATTGTGGCGGAGACGATATCGCCCCAGCGCGCCCACAGCCCCGCGACGGTGAAAAGCGGTGCGTCATCGCTGAAGCTGACGAAGTAGGGCTGGCGATTCTTCCACTCGTACCAACCGTTCATGGGGATTGCGCAGGGCAGGCTGTCCCGGAAAGTCGGTTTGGACTGCCAGGTTTCCGCACGAGCATTGAAGAAAGGTGTTGTTGGCACTTCGCGGGCCCACTGCGGAATTAAACCCCAGCGCACGGTGGCAGCAATGGTTCCTGTGCGGCCGGGGTGCTCGCGGGCAAGAGCAACTATTGGCATGGTCGGTCCGATGTTGTAGCGGGAGGTGGGCAACGGGCCGTCGGCACGCACGGGCGCCAAACCGGGAATCTCAGCCGTGGTGCTGAGCAGTTCTTCGGCGACTGTGAAATTGACGAAACGACCACACATACCAACTGATTGTGCCGTTGACTCCCCCTCTAGTCGAGGTATGGAGTGAAAGTGTTCCATAATTGGTTGTGTGTGTTCCCAAAATCAGAATTGGTCCGCCCCTACTGTAAGTGTCGACGGTGCCGAGGCCGGTCGACAGCCTTTTAGTGCCACGGTGCAGATTGCCGGCTCGAAGTCGATTACGAACCGTGCCCTTGTCATCGCGGCGATATCTTCGACACCATCGGTTATCCATGGTGCTCTGCGCTCTCGCGATACCGATCTTATGATTCGCGCACTGCAGGCTCTGGGAACTGACATCAGTGCCGACTCGACATATTCGGGTGCCCCGAACCACACGCTCCGCGTCACTCCACGCATGCTTCGCGGTGGTGTCGTGGAATGTGGTCTCGCAGGTACGGTTATGCGCTTCGTGCCACCTATCGCAGCTCTTGCGCAGGGGTCGGTGTTCTTCGAAGGCGACGTAGAAGCCAAGGCTCGCCCGATGTCGGCCGTGCTGGATGCCCTGCGCAGCCTCGGTGTGAACATCGCGGGCAATGGGCTTCCCTTCACGGTCAATCCGCAGGGTCCGAATCAGGGCAACCGCCTCGGTGACTCGGTCCAGGAGCAGGATCTGCCGGACATCGGCGGCGAAGTGGAAATTGACGCTTCGGCTTCGAGCCAGTTCGTCTCTGGCCTGTTGCTGTCAGCACCGCGCTACGGCCGTGGCCTGGTACTTCGCCCGACCGGTGAGATTCCTTCCCGCCCGCACATTGACATGACCCTGGACATGCTTCGCGAGGCCGGTGTGCAGGTCGAGGAGACCACGGCCGACACACCTGAGGGACCACGCACAACGTTCACCATTCACCCGACCGAAATGATGGGTCGTACTTGGCAGGTCGAGCCTGATCTGTCCAACGCCGCCGCCTTCCTGGCCGCTGCGGCTGTCACTGGTGGCAGCGTCACCGTGCCCGACTGGCCAGAGCACACCACGCAGCCGGGCGACCGCATCCGCGAGATCCTCACCGCTATGGGCGCTACCGTGACGTTCAACCGTCACGAGAGTGGCCGCACCAGCCTCACCGTCGTGGGCCCAAAGCCGTCCGAGCTGCGCGGAATCACGCTGGACATGTCCGAGATTGGCGAGCTGACCCCCACCGTCGCGGCCATCGCCGCCTTGGCCACTACCCGCACCGAGCTGACGGGTATCGCACACCTGCGCGGTCACGAGACCAACCGTCTCGCCGCGCTCACCACGGAAATCAACCGTCTCGGCGGTCGCGCCACCGAGCTTGACGACGGCATTGCGATCGACCCCGTTCCGCTCCACGGTGGCCTCTGGCACAGCTACGCCGACCATCGAATGGCCACCGCTGGTGCCATTGTTGGCCTGCGCACGGAGGGCGTGGAAGTCGAAAATATCGGTACCACTGCTAAGACCATGCCTGGATTCGACCTGCGCTGGCTGGAGATGCTCGGACTGGCCTCCCCCAGCCCTAGTTCGTTGGAAAAGTCAGTCGAAGCTCGACTTGATGGTGTGGACAACGGAACCGAGGCAGGGAAATAACAGTGGCGGCACGCAGGCGTGGACGGCAATGGGACGAGTCCGATGTACGCATCCGCCCCGGTAAAGGGTCGCGACCACGGACGAAGGATCGCCCCCGCCACGCCGATGCCCACTGGGGCATGGTGGTGACCAAGGATCGTGGTCGTTGGGGTGTAGTCCTCGATAACAACCCTGATGTTGCAGTGACATGCATGCGTGCCCGCGAGCTCGGCCGCACCAATATCGTTGTCGGTGACCGTGTCGGTGTCGTAGGCGATGTCAGCGGCCGTGCGGGCACACTGGCCCGCATCGTCAAGCTGGCAGAGCGCAGCACGGTTTTGCGTCGCACCGCCGATGACAATGACCCGTATGAGCGCATCGTCGTGGCCAATGCCAGCCTGCTGCTCATTGTGTGCGCAGTCGCCGATCCTGAACCTCGCACCGGTTTTGTCGAACGCGCGCTGGTCGCGGCCTACGCCGGCGGTGTCCGCCCCGTGCTCTGTCTGACTAAATCCGATCTGGCCGACCCAGAGGAATTTGCCGGGGAGTTCTCGGCACTCGGAGTGGATGTCGTTGTCTGCGGTATTAATGATGACTTGGCTCCCTTGTCAGAGCTCATCGATGTCCCCGGACGAGTGACAGCTTTGGTTGGGCATTCCGGTGTGGGGAAATCAACCCTTGTCAACCGGATTGTTCCTGAAGCCAACCGTGAGACTGGCGAAGTCAGCGGTGTGGGTAAGGGCCGCCATACCTCCACACAGTCGGTGGCGCTGATGCTGCCGTCGGAAAGCGAAGACAGCGCGACGTCGTGGATCATTGACACCCCGGGCATTCGTTCCTTTGGTCTAGCCCATGTGACACCGGAGACGCTGCTGGCGGCGTTTCCAGATATCCAGGCAGCGACAGATGAATGCCCACGTGGTTGCACCCATTTGGGGCCGCCCGCGGATCCAGAGTGCGCCCTCGACAAGCTGGAGGGAGTTCAGCACCGTCGAGCGATGGCCGTGCGTCGCCTGTTGAGCGCCATCAGCGACAACGAGGACTGGGAGCTGGACATTGAAAGAGACTAGCCACACCGATTCTGTGGAGACGCCCTCTGAAGCCGCGGCTGGTGCTGAGTCGGACAAAGCGGGCTCCGGACTCTACCCCGCTCCCGGCAGTTGGATTCGGCTGTGCATCTACACGCTTATCGTGGGTCTTGCGACGGGGCTCGGAGCTGCCGGGCTCGCGCTGATCATGCACGGCATCGAGTACGCGGTCTACGGGCAGCACGAGGGTGACGTAGCGGTCGTAACCGATGGCACCACTGGCCTCCAGCGCTTTGTCGGAATTGTGTTGGCGGGACTGATTGCAGGACCGGTGTGGGCAGCGCTGCGCACAAAGGCCACGCCCATTGAGAGCGTTGAGGCAGGCATGAACGGTCGACTCATGCCGGTGTGGTCAACTCTTGTCAATGTGTTTTTGCAGATGGCGACCGTCGCTGCAGGTGCATCCATGGGACGCGAGAATGCCCCGCGTGAGCTCGGTGCGATGGTGGCTTCACAGATGTCGCATCGACTGCGCATCGATCCGCTACACCGCCGTATTCTGGTCGCAGCAGCAGCCGGTGCCGGCCTGGGGGCGATTTATCACATCCCGTTGGCTGGAGCGGTTTTCTCGTTGGAGATTCTGCTGGGCTCACTGAGCATTACCGCGGTGATGGTGGTGCTGGCGTGTTCAGCCATCGCCACGGTGACGTCGGGCATCGTGGTCGGCAGTAGCCCGCTCTACAGCCCAATAAATCTCTCGGACGGCTGGGGCAACCTCGGGGCAGCACTGCTCATCGGTGTTATCTGCGGTGCCATCGGCTACGCATTTCGCATTCTCAGCTCGCGGATGTCGGACACAGCACCGACTGGCTGGCATTCTGCCTGGGCCATCCCCCTCGCATTCACACTGGTTGGTGTGATTTCACTGTGGGTTCCAGAAGTGTTGGGCAATGGCCGTATCGCTGCGACCACAGTTCTCATGGATCGCCCGCTGCTGGGTTTTGCAGTCATCCTGCTGATTGCGAAAGCTGTCGCGGTTCTCGTTACTTTCCGTTCGGGGGCCGTCGGTGGGCTCTTGACTCCCGGCTTTGCCCTTGGCGCGCTCAGCGGTTTCATCGTCGGCTGCTTCGTACAGCCATTGATGCCCTCAGTTCCGCTGAGCGACTTTGCGATTCTCGGCGCGGCGGCCTTCCTGTCGGCGTCCATGGCAGCTCCACTTTTCGCACTGATCGTGACAGTGGAGTTTACCGGCCAGAATTCCTCGGCTTACTTAGCGCTCTTCCTCGCTGGTGCAACTGCGACGCTGACCGTGACCATGATTCGCGCCTGGCTGCGGCTGCCCCACAAGCAATCAATGCCATGGAACCGCGAACCGGCAGTCGCGGCTGCGGTCCGCAAGCGGGTCGAGGACTAACCGCGCGCAGCAGTGTGCGTCGAGCGACCTGTGTAGGCCCGGACAATTTCCCGGACACCTGGGCGAAGACGGCGGAGCATTCGCAGGCCCGTCGCTAAGCCCTTGCGTTGCGGGGAACTGGACTGGAGCTCCGCTTCAACCTGCGGATATTTCTTGAACGCCGCCTCCGAACGCACCTCTGGGGCGTTGTCCGGGTCAGCGACTAAGAAGCGATCCGGCAGCGACAACTTTAGTAGTGTGCGCTGGACCTGGAAGAACTGCTTCGGGAACGACCCCGTGTTGTATGGCAGGTCGTATTCCCGGCAAATCTGCTGAACCTGCTTCGAAATCTGCGCAAGCCGGTTGGATGGCATGTCTGGGAAGAGGTGGTGCTCAATCTGGTAATTCAGATTTCCCGAGAGCACCGACAACGCCAGCCCACCGTGGAAGTTCGCCGAGCCCAGCATTTGGCGCAAATACCACTCACTCTTGTCCTCGGTGTTGTACTGCTCCTTGGTGAAAGTCTCGGCATCATCCGGGAAGTGTCCGCAGAAGATGACAGCGTAGGCCCACAGATTACGGGCGAGGTTGGCCATCATGTTCGCAAATGCCACTTCGCGGTAACGCGGACCCGCCATCGCCGGGAAGAGAACGTAGTCCTTGAGCACCTGGCGCCCCGACTTGTTGAGCACCTCCATGAGCTGCGGCCGAGCCTCATCCCAGGATTTCTTGCCTGCGAACACGCGCCCGAGCTCGACGTCGTAGAAGGCCACTGCCCATTGGAAAAGGCTGGCCAACACCACGTTTGTCACCGGCTGCAGCAGCGTCGAAGGCTTCCAACGGCGGTCACGAGTCACCCGGAGAATGCCGTATCCCACATCGTTGTCCATACCGAGCACATTGGTGTACTTGTGGTGGACAAAGTTGTGGGAGTGCTTCCACCCGCTGGATGGGCAGGAATTGTCCCACTCCCAGGTGGCCGAGTGAATCTCGGGGTCATTCATCCAGTCCCACTGACCGTGCATAGTGTTGTGGCCGATTTCGAGGTTTTCCAAAATCTTTGCCAGCCCCAGCGCTGAGGCACCCGCCCATTTGAAACCCCAGTGCGCGGTGTTCTTCCACGACTTCGGCAGCATCCCTAGTTTGTTTAGGGCCATGCCTGCGGTCGGCACCATCAGCAGACCTCGACCAGTCACCTCAAGGGTGCGCTGAATGCGGATGAGCGTGCGGATGTAGCGAGCATCCTTCTGCCCCAGCGAATCGCGGTGTTGCTTTTCGATTTCCGCAAACCGACGCCCAATCTCTGCGACGTCTTCTTCGCTCAAGTGCGCATACGATGCGATATCGGAAATTGCCATGGGAAGGGTCCCAACTCCTTTAGGTAGTTTCTCCTGGTTAATGTAGGTTGAGATAGATGTGGGGCGAACTTACAGTTCGATACGCGCGTGCCCCGCCGGCGCACAGACGCACGTTCGGACCCGCTCGCCCGCCACAAACGTCGCACCGGTGCGGATGTCCCGCGCTGTGCCGTCGGAGAGTTGCTGCACGCACGTCGCACAAATTCCCATCCGACAGCCGTACGGCAGGTCGACCCCGACGCTCTCGGCCGCCTCCAGGATGGTGGTTGCACCGTCTACGTCGATATCGCCTCGGCTGCCGAAACTCACCGTGCCGCCGACCTCCCCCGCCGCCGAGCGGTCAACGGTGAAACGTTCCGTCCGCAGCCCGGGAAACTCCGGCTCAAGGTTTTTCAGCAGTTCAACCGGACCACAGGCATAGGCGCTTGCCGACGATGCCAGCGCTCCAAAGTCAGCAATGATGTCGGTAACCGCCGCAGCGTCAATCCGCGGCTGCGTCTCCGTATTCCGGGCATGCAGGCGATACTTCAACGCGCTAGTAGCACTGCGCTGTTCCAGCTCGCGAAGCTCATTGACAAACACAGCTTCTGCCTCGCCGCGGTAGGAGTGAATGTGCTCGACTTCCACTGAGGCATTGCGAGCTGAAAGATCACGCAGCATGGAAATCACCGGAGTTACGCCGGAGCCTGCGGTAACAAACGCAATGCGGGCTGGGAGCGGCTCCGGAAGATGGAAATCCCCAGCCGGGGCAGCCAGGCGGACGACAGTACCCGGCTTGACATTGGCGACGAGGTGTTGGGACACGTAGCCGTCGTTGAGCGCACGGATGTTGATAGTCAGCAGCCCGTCATGAGGCCGCGGCGCATTTGTCAGCGAGTAGGAACGCCACAGGTATTTCCCCTTGACCTCTACGCCAAGTCCGATGAACTGGCCTGGCTTGAAGTCTGTTGGCATCCCCCAACCCGGACGGATTATCAACTCTGCTGAAGTAGGAGATGTGGGATTGATGGCCTCAATCTGACCGCGCAGCTCGCGACTTGACCACAGCGGATTTAGCAAATGCGTGTAATCATCGGGCAAAAGTGGCGTGGATAAATGCTTGAATACCCGGGAAACTTTGGTCTTAAGCCCCATTTTTGGCCCTCCTGACTGTCACGGGCGAACAAGTAATAACGCTGTTCATCAGTAGGCATGCCCCACCCGATTCATTATTACGTGTCCGTAGGTTACTTAGACGTAGACTACGGAGCGGTAAGTTATTGGTCAAGAGAAACAAATGATTTTGACACAAATAGCGAAATTGTCATTACCCCCACTCCCGTGCGAAACACCCCCTTTGACATGGAGCTTATCCACACAAAACAATCCCGTCTTTTATACCCCCACTGAAAACACTTGTGCCATACAAAAAAGGGGCTGGGTTCCTAAACCCAGTCCCCTTCTTTAACGCCGAGCACGCGCTACTACAGGAAGTCGACCACCATGCCGAGCTCAGCTACGTCGTACCACGCCAGCGGGATCTCCAGCGCATCGCCGACAGTGAGCTCCGCATCCTCGTCACCGAGATCTGCCTTATCGACGGCATCAATCGCAGCCTCAACCTTGCTTTCCGCCTCTTCCACATCAATGTGGAGAGCTGCAACGTCGGCAAGCGAAATTGGGCCGCCGACCTTAACCACAGCATCTCCCATATCCGACTGCGGCTCCGCCTCCACATCAACGGAAATGACCACTCGACGGTGCGGGAACTTCTCTTCTGCGGCATCGAGCAGACGGAGCGACGCACGCGCAGCCTCATCAAAGGCTACGTCTGCCAGTTCCTCATCATCGCCCTCAGTAAAGAAATCGCGCAGCGCTTCAGTGACAGCAAAGCCCCAACCACCGCGGGCGTGGAAGAGCTCATCCTCCTTAAGCGCCTCAAGCATGGAGAAAGTCGCTGGGATATAGACGCGCATTAGAACTCGCCCTCGAGACCCAGCAGACCGGCAATCTCGACCACTGCGCGGTCGAACTGCTGATAGAAGACTCCCACCATGCCGTTAGAGACGGCCGCATGGATGTTCTCAATCGAATCATCTACCAACACGCAGTCCCGTGCCGGCAGTTCAATAGCCGCAGCGGCTGCATTAAAAGCCTCTGCCGAAGGCTTCTCATGGCCAATTTCACCAGAGAGCACAACTGCGTCTACCAGGCCCTCATCTTCGAGCTTGCGAATCGGATCCGCCGATGGGCCACCTGGGTCATTCGACAGGACTGCCAGGCCAACACCATTTGCACGCGCCTCTACCAGCAAATTACGCCAACGTGCCTGGTCTTCATCCGTGCCGTCAAGGACACCACAGTAATCGATAATCATTCCGCGCATGGCCTGTAGTTTATCGCATGACCTGCACGTTTGCCTTTTTTCCAGTTCAGCGTGTTAATTGGCTGTTCGTTACGCCCATTTGTAGACGACCAGAACGGCCTTGACGGAAACCGATAGGACCATTAACAGCGAAACACTCAGCCCATTTCGCGACTGCGCCTTCTCCACAATCCCCCCACGCCGGCCGTGAATTCCCCTTCACAAGCTGCACACTTAAAGCACTTGTAGGACAATGGTCTTCAGCAAGGGGGAACTTGCCAATGGAGAGTTTTTAGGGGGATTAATCCATGGCACCAACGTCTCACGTACCAAAATCTCAGACACCGATGCCTTACGCGCTGTCGCACGCCGCTGAGCACCGCTCCAGTGGCAGGGAATCCATTGAACCGGCAACGGGCTTTTCGCTTCTCCACACAATTCAACTCGGCCAGTCAGCTAATGCCGCCGCCTCTCAAACCGCAAAAGTGGCACCGACCTACAGCGGATGCTCGGCTGCCACCGGAGCCGCTGTCATGACGGCATTACCGCCCGTCGCGGCCGCTCCTGCTGCAAAAAAGACGCCGCAAACACCGCACGTCGTCCAGCACTGTGAACAGAATCTGAGACAGGAGCTTGGCACGATTACTCGCCGCGTCTTCGACATCATCGCGGGTCGCAGGCGAGTCAACGATCTACGTCGCATCAATATCGACCCGATTATTCACGCTGCGATACTCACGCTGTCGAAAAACACCAGCCTCAAGGGTGTCGCGTTGCAATCCTTTCACGCCAGCGCTTCCGCGGACGGCAAGAAGGTCGAGTTCCTGGGTAGTTGCCGTGTCGGTCCGCGCGTTCGCGCGTTCACGGGCACTTTCCGCCGCGGAACAGCAAAAACGCGGCCATGGACCATGACCGCGTTTCGGGTGCTTTAGTGCTTAGCGACGGCGCTTGCGAGCCGCCTTCCGACGCTGCGCTCGGTTGCCCTCAGACTCTTGATCCACGCGCTGCTGCTCTGCACTGCCGTCCTCGCTGGGGCCGGAGTAAGTCATCTGCTGATTTTGCTCAGCAGCTTCCGTTGGCAGAGCTGGAGCCTGGTTCTCCTGCCCCTCGGCGTTTTCCACTGCGGGCATAACCTGCTTACGGATCAGGAACAACTGACGAACCGATTCTTCCTTGATGCCGTCCATCATCGCGGTGAACATGTCGTAGCCCTCACGCTGGTACTCCACCAGCGGGTCAGCCTGGGCCATGGCGCGCAAGCCAATGCCCTCCTTGAGGTAGTCCATCTCGTAGAGGTGCTCGCGCCACTTCTGGTCCATGACGTTCAGGATGGTGAAGCGCTCGATGTTGCGCATCTGGTCGTCGCCGCCAATTGCGGAGACCGCATCCTCAAGCTGGTCGTAGCTGGCCGAGATGTCCGTGTGCAGAGCCTTGGACAGCTCATCGGCCGAGAGGTCACCTGGGGTACCGAAGTCAGAGCCATCAATAAGCTCTTGCGCCGTAAACGTCGGGCTGTAGAGCTGCTCAAGGGCATTCCACAGCTCGTCGAGGTCCCAATCCTCCACGTAACCGTCAGCGGTGGCACCGTTGACATACGCATCGACGACGTCGTCCTGCATGTCACGGACCTGAGTCTTCAAATCCTCACCTTCGAGGATGCGACGGCGCTCAGCGTAGATGACCTTACGCTGCTGGTTCATAACCTCGTCATACTTCAGAACATTCTTACGGATTTCGAAGTTCTGGCTTTCCACCTGAGCCTGAACGCTCTTAATGGAGTTGGAAACAACCTTGGAGTCAATAGGAACGTCATCCGGGACATTCAGAGTGTTCATCAGCGCTTCCATGCGCTGACCGTTGAAGCGAACCATGAGATCATCGCGCATGGACAGGTAAAAGCGGGTAACGCCCGGGTCACCCTGACGACCGGTACGACCACGCAACTGGTTGTCAATGCGGCGTGACTCATGACGCTCAGTACCCAGGACGTAGAGGCCACCGGCCTCACGTACCTTGTCAGCTTCTTCCTTCGACTGCTGACGAACACGCTCAATCTCAGCGTCCCACGCCTCTTCGTACTCTTCCGGAGTTTCCACCGGGTCCAGACCACGAGAGCGCAGATTCAGGTCAGCGATAATGTCCGGGTTACCGCCCAGCACGATGTCAGTACCACGACCGGCCATGTTAGTTGCCACGGTAACGCCTCCGAGACGACCCGCCACTGCGACAATCTCAGCTTCCTTCTCGTGGTGCTTAGCGTTCAGCACAGAGTGAGGAATACCTTCGCGCTGCAGGAGCTTGGAAAGGTACTCGGATTTCTCGACTGACGTCGTACCAACGAGAACTGGCTGCCCCTTTTCATGGCATTCGCGGATGTCTTCGACAACAGCGGCGAACTTTGCCTCCTGCGTCTTGTAAATCAGGTCGGGCAGATCCTCACGCTGCTTCGGGCGATTCGGCGGAATCGCCATGACATTCAGCTTGTAAATCTGGTGCAGCTCAGCCGCTTCAGTCTCAGCCGTACCGGTCATACCGGACAGCTTGTCGTAGAGGCGGAAGTAGTTCTGGAGCGTAACGGTTGCCAGCGTCTGGTTCTCGTTTTTAATCTCCACCCCTTCCTTGGCCTCAATTGCCTGGTGCATGCCCTCGTTATAGCGACGGCCTGCCAGCACGCGACCGGTGAACTCATCAACGATGAGAATCTCACCATTACGGATAATGTAATCCTTGTCGCGGGTGAACAGCTCCTTGGCCTTCAGGGCATTGTTCAGGTAACTGACCAGCGAAGAGTTTTCCGGAGCATACAGGTTGGCAATGCCCAGCTGATCCTCAACGAATTCAACACCCTCTTCACGAATACCGATGGTGCGCTTTCGCTCATCGACTTCGTAGTGAATATCGCGCTTCATACGCGGCACAATCTTGGAGAACGCCAGGTACCAGTGCGGATCGCCATCTGCCGGACCGGAAATGATTAACGGAGTACGGGCCTCGTCAATCAGAATCGAGTCAACCTCATCGACGATGGCGAAGTGGTGCCCACGCTGCACCAAATCGTCGAGCGAATGCGCCATGTTATCGCGCAGGTAGTCAAAGCCGAACTCGTTGTTCGTGCCGTAGGTGATGTCGGCAGCATAGGCCTTGCGGCGCTGATCCGGGCTGAGCTCAGAGAGAATCACGGAAGTCTCAAGCCCCAGGAAGCGGTGGACTCGACCCATCCACTCCGCGTCACGCTTAGCCAGGTAGTCATTAACCGTAACGACATGAACGCCCTTGCCTGCCAACGCATTGAGGTATGCGGGCAGCACACAGGTCAGGGTCTTACCTTCACCAGTACCCATCTCGGCAACGTTGCCGAAGTGCAGTGCCGCACCGCCCATAACCTGGACGCGGTAGTGCTTCTGCCCCAGCACGCGCCAGGATGCCTCGCGCGCCGTGGCGAAAGCATCCAGAAGCAAATCGTCTACATCGGCACCGTCAGCCAGCTGCTTCTTAAACTCCTCGGTCTTGGCACGGAGTTCATCGTCTGAAAGAGCTGCGTACTCGTCTTCCTTGGCGATGACCTGATCTGCAATATTGCCAAGCCTCTTGACAGCGCGGCCTTCACCAATGCGGAGCAACTTGCTGAGCGAAAACACTAAATTGGGACCTTTCCGGCCGATTCACGTCGAACTTTAATGTGCAACGGTTGATTATACGACGAACCCGCCTTCCCTTCTAAGAGAAGACGGGCTCATGTGAGCAATTACTTACCAATACACAGCTCTGCGCGGTATTGCGTGCTCTTTTTGGTGAAGACTTACTTCTCGTCTTCGTCTGCCAGCTCAATCAGACCGTAGTCGTACGCGTGACGACGGTAGACCACGGACGGACGAGAGGTTGCCTCGTTAACGAAGAGGTAGAAGTCGTGACCGACGAGCTCCATCTCAGACAGAGCATCTTCCACCGTCATCGGAGTTGCGGAGTGCTGCTTGGTACGCACAACCTGGCCCGGGGTCACGTCCTCAACCAGATCCTCGTACGGATCAGCCTTTTCCGGAGCCGCTGCCTCAGCCTCTGCAACCAGCGAAGCAGTTGCCTCGCCGACGGACATCGGTGCACGGTGGCCAGAACGGCTAATCTTGCGGCGAGCCTTCACCTTACGCAGGGAGCGCTCCATCTTGCCCAGAGCAGACTCCAGTGCAGCGTAGAAGCTATCTTCCTTGGCTTCCGCACGAGCCAGGTGACCCTTGCCAGTAGCGGTGATCTGAATACGGTCAGAGCGGTCTGCACGGCGCGGATTCGGCTCGTGCTGGAGCTCCACGTGGAAGAAGGTCAAAGTCGGGTCGAGGCGCTCAATCTTCGCCAGCTTCGCCTTAACACGATCTGCGAAGTGCTCTGGAACCTCAACATTGCGCCCGGTGATGGTCACCTGAGCGTTCGGGCTGAGTACCTCGTTGTTGTCAGCAGGTGTGGACACTTGCTACCTACCTCCCGGTATGGCCACCGCCCTTCCGTGAGCGGGATTACTCACGGCGTCTACGGTGACGAGTCTTTCTGCACCCCCAGGATACAGTTCCGGGGGTAACCAATGCCACGTTCCCCTCGTTTATTTTTCGCTTGCCGACGACACCCCCTGCGTCTACGCCCGGGCGAGCACCAACACCATGTCGATGCGAATCCCCAATGACGCTGCCACCAACTCGGTTTCCGCTGCAGTGGCACCAGTGGTGGCCACATCATCAACCAGAATTACTGTCGCCTGCGCACAGCGTTGTCGCAGCTTGTCGCTAATTCCGCGCTTGAATTGCGTCAGCGGCACAATGTGGCCAGAAAGATTTCGTCTGCGTTGAGAAGCCCCCAGCTCCGCGGAATCCCGCGTGCGCCCGCCAATGCGCACCAGGGGCAATACCGAACTGGAGGGGAGCTGACTGCAAGCAAAGTCGCAGGCAATTGTTACCGGGTCCCCACCCCGTTGTCGACGGGATGACGATCTTGTCGGCGCGGGAATCAAAATGACGGGGGTAATTTCCGGGGGCATTATATGGCCATCAGAGGCCAGCCTTCGTACCGCAGCGGCGAACACGGCCCCCATGATTCGTCTGGCTTCACCACTGCCCCGTTCTTTGGCCGACAAAATGAGATGTCTCCTCGCACCCGAGTACGGACCGCAGGTCCACGCTGCTGCGCGTAACGCAGCCCGCGGTGAAAACCGCACTGGAGGTTGCTGAAGATCGTCCTTGCAACCGCGACACAGCGCCCCGGAGCAGCCGCACACCGGACAGGTTTCCGGTATCACGAGGCCGATCGCGTCGCGAGTGACGTCGTAAAGCGCGCGCAGAAATTCCTGCGATGACCTCCCCTGCGCCATTAATCCCCTCCCCGATTTGCGCTTATTCCACAGACACCGGGGCCATTCGACCGCGCGCACCCGGAACCTGGCGCCAGAACTGCTGCTGCCCCTCGCTGGAGATCAGCTCCATGACACCGGTGGCATCCAATGCGTAACGCTTCGACGAGGTCGCGGTAACTACAGGAATTGGCGGTGTCAGGTTGAGCTTCGGCAGAACGGAGCTAGTCGCACCGTCCGGGAAGGCACTCCACATCGGGGTGTCTCCGCTGTAACCACCCACCGTGACCGTTTGATTCGGCGACCACGTCAGCGACACCGGGGAAACGTTTTCAGGGAGCGGCAGAGCACGCGGGTGCGTCAACTTCCACGGTTTATCGTCATGCCTTTCGATGGTGGCGATATAGACTTCACCAGCGATAATCATCGCTACCTGCGTGCCTGAAGAATCGACGCGGAATTCAGAAATGCCGGCGCTCGGGCGCCCCGTGCCTGCGCCGCCGTCAAGAAGGTGATTGAGCTCAGAGGTATCAACCTCCTCCTGCTGAATCCGAGATGACGTCGACTGCCGAACCAGGCGTACGACGGTTGTACCGTCCTTCACTGTCCAGACCGCCTCGGCGTCTGGAGACCATGTCGGACGGGTGAGACTCTCGCCAGTCAGCACAGGAACCGGCTGATCTTGTATTCCGCCGAGCATCAATGTGGACTCCCCGAGGTCATACGACCCAGCACGACCATCCACGGCCGAGCGGAACACGGCGGCAATGAGCTCGCTGCCATTGGGGTTGGTGCCCACTGCCGCGGAGAACACCGCGGTGCTGCCGCTGGCGGTCCAGCCGCGTCCCACAGGTGTGGCGTGGCCGTCAGCGATCTCGTAGATACCGCTGCGGTCGACCGTCCGTAACGGTGCGTTATCAGCCGGTAGATGATTCGGGTCGTAGAGCTGGATTGTGTCGGTGTCCTTCGTCCACGGCTCGTCGTGGCTGGCAACTAGTGGTTCGCCGTCGGCCATGAGGATCCACGGACCACGGAAATCTGCCGAGTCGAGAGTCCAGATAATCTGCGCCGCGAGCATGACACGCAGTTCCTCGGAAACATCACCCAATCCGGTGATTTCGACCCTGCGACCGTCCGCGTTGGACACAGGTCCTGCTTCCACCGCAATTGAGGCATTGGGCTTGAGCACGGTGGTGACGCCCGGCCGCAGTGGTGCTGATGGGCCGTTCTTCAGCTTCGTCAACAGATTGGTCGCGCCATCGGTGACGCCACGATAGAGCCAACGACGATCTGTGACCAAATGATTACCCGCCGGATCGAGGAAATAGATATTGCGAGGCACATTGTTTTCCAGGAATGCCTGACGCTCCATGACAACACCGTCGGGCAGCGAGGAAATGCGCCACTGCCCATCCGAACCAAGCTTCATCTCCACGGTTTCCTCATAGTCACCGGACTGGGGCTCATACGCACCATCAGTACCGAATTGACCAACGCTGCGACCTCGGGCAACGAAGGACTGTCGCGATCCTCCTTCATCCCTCTGGGCGATGAGGTTGACACCGTCGAGAATGCGGGCACTATCCTGCGGTTTCCAACTGGCCGCAAGTTCCGGGGTCATGAAGGCACGCATAGCTTGAAAATCATCAACCGGATGCGCGGCCGCGGCGAAAAAGTCGCGCAGGACAATGTCTGCATTGACATTCGGTCGTGGCTGAGGAACTTCAATACGAACTTGGGGCGGCTCAAACGGACGCAGCACCTGGGGGCTGGTGTTTCTCGGAATGGTGGTACATCCTGCGGCCGTGCCCAAAATGATCACTGAGCTAAGCGCCACTGTCTTACGCAGGACGCGACGAGCCTTTGACTGTTGCTGCGCCGTCATTTAAATATCCTCCTCTCGTGCCTGTCGGGATTCGCTATCGCTAGTCGGCTGCCCCTTACCCTGATCCTGGCTCTTGACTTGCGGTGCAATCGAATCCGATTCCAACTCCCGTGCACCAATTTCCTGCTGATGCGGAATCTGATCGGGCAGCGGCGGAACTTCCAGGCCGAGCGGATGCTCACCGAAGCTCGCATCAGGCTCCAGTGGCACAGTCAGGCGGAAACAGCTACCGACCGTCGGCACGCCAAATGCCTCCAGTTCCCCACCGTGCAATTGTGCGTCCTCGCGCGCGATTGCCAGGCCAAGTCCGGTACCGCCGGTGCGTCGGACGCGCGAGGGGTCAGCACGCCAGAAACGGTTAAACACCAGTTCCTGCTGCTCCGGCTTTAGCCCCACACCGTGGTCAACGACCGTAAACGAAACCGCGGAATCGCTCGCCCGCACTGTGACATCCACCGGATTGCCCTCACTGTGGTCAACAGCATTGGCCATAAGATTGCGTAGCACGCGCTCGATACGACGCGAGTCGACTGTTGCCATTACCGGTTCATCGGGCAGGTGGAAGCGGATGGGCGTACCGGTCTCCTTAGCCACGACTGTTACCTGCTGATAGGCAGCATCCACACAGCGACGGACATCGACCTTTTCTGCAGACAGGTCAGCAACGCCGGCATCGTGGCGTGAGATCTCAAGCAGGTCATTGAGAAGCATCTCAAAACGCTCAAGCTCCTCATTCATCAGCTCAGCTGCGCGGCGAGTCGCCGGATCGAGGTCCTCAGCGCCGTCAGCAATAAGGTCGGCGGCCATACGCACCGTGGTCAGAGGCGTCCTCAACTCATGCGAGACATCGGAGGTGAACTGTCGCTGCAGACTGCCGTATTCCTCCAGCTGTCTAATCTGCGTCGACAGCGATTCGGCCATCTTGTTAAAGCTCATGGCCAGTCGCGCCATGTCATCTTCACCCTGCACGACCATGCGTTCGCGCAAGTGGCCGTCGGCAAAGCGCTGGGCAATCTGGGCGGCGGAACGCACTGGTGTCGTCACCTGATTGGAGAAGAACCAAGTAATACCGCCGAGAAGCGCCATGATGATTACTGTCGCACCGGCGAGCAGACCACGAACCAACTTAATAGTCGATTCCTCTGCGGCCATAGAGGTGACCAGATAGAGCTCGAGCCCATCAACCGAAGTAGAAGTGGGGCTACCGATAATTAACGCCGAGTACGTATCGCCGCGGTTATCAGTGACTTGGCGTACCTGATACGCAATTTGCCCTTGTCGGACTACTTCATGCAATCGTTCTGGGACATCAGCCTTAATCGGCGATGAAGCCAACACCGTGCCTCGCGGCACCGGCGCCACGAGCAGTGGTTCATAACTTGTCAATGGTGCAGCACCGGAACCGGCTGCACGGTTCACAAGGGCATCGCGCCCCACGTTGAGCAGAGCTTGCAGCTCGTTGGACGAAGAGTTCTCAATCGCCCGCTCCACCACTGCGCGAGCACGGTCAATTTCCTCGTCGGCAGCGGTAACCTTTGCGTCGATAAGCCGCTGGGTAACAATAGTCGCCAGCGCGAAACCGAGTACCGCAATCACCATCGCGCTCAGTACCACCACAGAGGTCAGAATGCGCGCTTGGATAGACGTGCGCCAGAGCGTAACCGCCCAGGTCACTCCCCTATTGGTGAAGTCTCGAAGCTTCGTTATTAATCGACGCAAGAATCGGCTCCCACTAAAGCTGACTGGCCTTGTTTAGTCACCCGTCTTGTACCCGACACCGCGGACGGTCAGCACAATCTGGGGGTTTTCCGGATCCAGTTCAATCTTCGAGCGCAGACGCTGAACGTGAACGTTGACCAGACGAGTATCCGAGGTGTGCTGATATCCCCAGACCTTTTCCAACAACTCATCACGGGAAAAGACCTGCTTCGGACGGGATGCAAGAGTGTGCAATAGGTCAAACTCCAACGGGGTCAGAGAAATCTCCTTGCCATCACGGAACACGGCGTGACCGGGCACGTCGATGGTCAAGTCGCCGACCTCGAGAGTCTCACTCGGGCTGTCGTCTTGACGACGCAGCCGAGCGCGCACGCGCGCCACGAGTTCCTTCGGCTTAAAGGGCTTTGTGACATAGTCATCCGCACCGGATTCCAGGCCGAGGACCACATCGACCGTGTCGGTCTTCGCAGTCAACATGATGATCGGCACCGCCGATGTCTCTCGCACAGTGCGACAGACATCGACACCACTCATGCCCGGCAACATGAGATCCAGCAGAATCAAATCTGGGTTCTCCCGCTCTGCTGCCTTGACAGCTTCGAGGCCATCGTCGACTACTACTGTGTCGAAGCCCTCGCGCTCCATCACCATCGTGAGCATTTCGGCGATGGCCGGATCATCATCAACAACCAGGATTTTTGAGCTCATGCATCATATTCTAAACGTAAAGCTATCTAGTTCTGTAGTTTCCCGTTGAGGTGGCTAGCGCAGGCGTGCACTGATCCATTCCACAAGGCGGTCCGCCCCATCGTCCCCCGTAAGCATCAGCCATGGTGACTGCCACGAGCCTTCCGCGAACTTCTGGTACGCCGCTAGTGTGCGCTCCTGCAAACTCGAGTCCTTTTCGTAGGCATCCCTCGTTCGCTGCACATCAGAGGCTTCCCGCTTGCGTGCGCGGTCGGCTGCCACTCCCACCGACGTGGCCAGACAGACCTGAACGTCGGGAAGCGGAAGTTGGAAATCTCCGAATTCGGTCTTCTCAATCCACCCGACGATCGCCGGATCCTGTGTGCGCGCCAGGGAGTATGCCGCGTTGGATGCGACGTAGCGATCGATAATCAGAACATCGTTCTCGCGCACTGCATCAACAATCGCTTCACGACGTTCTTTGCGGTCCAGAGCGAACAGGAGTGCCATTGCCCAAGCGGAGTCCGCGGTGTCGCCGAGCTGACCGTGCAAGGCTTGATCGGCGAAATCAGCGAAGATTGTCTGCCGGTACGCCGGAAAGGTCATCGAAGAAACGGAGTGTCCTTGACTTCGGAGTTGATTGGTAACAGCTGTGACAAGCGTGTTCTTGCCAGCACCGTCGATTCCTTCGACTGCGATAATCAAATTCTTCTCCTCGCACACATGGCTACGGCCTAGCCTTGGCTAGAACTAGTAGCGGTAGTGCTCTGGCTTATACGGGCCCTCGACGTCAACGCCGATGTATTCGGCCTGTTCCTTGGACAGTCGGGTGAGCTCACCGCCGAGTGCCTCGACGTGAATGCGAGCGACCTTCTCATCCAGAATCTTCGGCAGACGGTGGACAGTGTTGTCGTACTTATCACCGTTGCAGTAGAGCTCAATCTGCGCGATTGTCTGGTCGGCGAAGGAGGTCGACATTACGAAGGACGGGTGTCCGGTGGCATTGCCCAGGTTGAGCAGACGCCCCTCGGAAAGCACAATCAGAGAGCGCTCCTCGCCGTCTGCATGCGGGAAGATGTACTCGGTGACCTGCGGCTTGATCTCCACACGACGGACATCATCGCGGTGGTGCAGGCTGTGCATGTCAATCTCGTTGTCAAAGTGGCCGATGTTGCCCAGCAGCGCGTGGTTCTTCATCTGCTGCATGTGCTCGAAAGTAATGACGTCCTTGTTGCCTGTGGCGGTGATGACAATGTCGACATCTGCGATGACGCTCTCAGTAGCGACGACGTCGAAACCGTCCATCAATGCCTGCAATGCGTTAATCGGGTCGGCCTCGGTGACCTGAACGCGAGCGCCCTGCCCCGCCAGCGCCTCCGCGCAGCCCTTACCCACATCGCCGTAACCGCAAACCAGCACATTCTTGCCGCCAACCAGCATGTCGGTACCGCGGTTAATGCCGTCCAGAAGGCTGTGGCGGGTGCCGTACTTGTTATCGAACTTGGACTTGGTGACGGCATCGTTGACGTTCATGGCCGGGAATGGCAGCACGCCCTGCTCTGCGAAGTGGTAGAGGCGGTGGACACCAGTGGTGGTCTCCTCTGTGACACCCTTGACCGACTTTGCAATTCGGTGCCAACGGCCGGCATCCTTCTCCAAGCTGGCGCGAAGCATGTCCTTGAAGGCAATAAACTCGTCCGAATCCGACTCTTCTGCAGGCGGCACCAGGCCAGCATCCTCGAATTCCATACCCTTAATGACAGCCATGGTGGCGTCGCCGCCGTCGTCCAGAATCATGTTGGCATCTTCATCGCCCCAGTCAAAGATGCGGTCGAGGCACCACCAGTACTCCTCCAGCGTCTCGCCCTTCCAAGCGAAAACCGGAACACCCTGCGGATCCTCCGGAGTGCCGTTTCGCCCAACGACGACAGCCGCAGCGGCCTCATCCTGAGTGGAGAAGATGTTGCACGAGGCCCAGCGGACCTCTGCGCCCAGCGCCGTCAAGGTCTCGATGAGCACTGCGGTTTGAACCGTCATGTGAATGGAGCCGGAAATACGGGCACCGGCCAGTGGCTGCTGCTCTGCGTACTCTTCGCGCAGCGCCATTAGGCCTGGCATCTCGTGCTCAGCCAGACGAATCTGGTGACGACCGGCCTCAGCCAGGGAGAGGTCTGCAACCTTGAAATCAATGTTCTTCGAGGACATGTAACGCTTTCTCTAGATTCTTTGACGTGAGATTCTTCTTAAAGAATCACTACTGGGGACGCGAGAATTACTCTACCGCTTCGACGCAGTTTTCCAGCGCCGCCTGGTCAGACTCACTGAGTTCCCCCAGAAGACTATCGAACACCTCGGAGGCGATAGCCAACGCATCCTCCTCGCTGCCGTGTGCCTCCGAGATTCCCTCCCGAATGAAGCTGTAGTCCTCCACAATGTCACCGCCGCTAAATGGCGCACCATTCCAAATTGCAATAATCACAGCCGCCGCGAGTGCGCATGCTTTCTCATCGCTACTTTCGGAATCCACCCCAATGCGGCCAGCATCAATCAATGCACCAACGCGATCCTGCGAGTCGAGATCCTGAACCTCATCGAACAGTTCAATGACCGAATCGCTACCAAAAACCTCAGTCTCCCAGATGGACATGATAGGTGGCCACGCTCCTTTCGCGCTTCGAACCAATTGCCAGTTTTCGTCTTCGACGAGCGCTTTCCAAAGAGCGCTTTTCGACGAGCCCACGGTAATCTGGCCGCCGACCAAATAGCTGTCGCCTGCACGTACCGCTAGCCGGAAAACCGCATGTGGCCTTACCGAAGTTCTACCCGACTTTTCGCCACTTTTACAGTGCGAGAGACTTATTTAATCCCCTCAACACAATTTTCACCCTAGAGAGAAGATAACGGGCATGTTAAGTTAGTTCCCAGACCTCGTAATGTAACTGTTATCTTTTTCGTTACAGGGCGATTTCACGCATGACACGAAAGGAGTACCTACCATGGTGAAGAAGGCCTTTGGAGCTCTTCTGCTCGCAGCCCTTCCCCTGAGCGTTTCGCTCGTTGGCTGCTCCGATAGCAGTGCTGCCGAGGGGGCGAATCCGGAAAACGCCGGCTCTCAGTCGAAAATGGAGACCTCTGCTCCACTACCTCCAGTTCCTAGTGATGCCGAGCTGCAGCAGAGCACTGAATCGAATTCAGATTCCTCGCTGACTGAGACGACTGGCAGTCTGGTACCTCGTCCGACCACGCCATCGAGCACCGAGATTGTAGAGGATCCGTACCTGCCACCGCAGGCGTACATCCCGCCGACTTCCACAAACTCAAGTACGACAACTCCGACGTCGACCACATCAACACCTCCGACGACCACGGAGACCACAGAGCCCACGTCTGACGACGTTTCTTCGCCGACGCCCAGCAAGCCGGTGCCACTGCTACCGGAAGATAACTCGGAAAAGCCGAACGACAGTCTTCCGGAAGGCGACGGTGACGCAGCAGCTGAGCCGAAGCCGCCTTCATCGCAGGCGCAGTCTCAGTCGGGTACGCAAACCACAACTCCGTCCGAGACTCCTCAGAAAACTCCTTCGAACGAGCCGACGTCCCCGAAGGGGCCGACACCTCCGAACAACCAGGCCCCTTCGAAGGAGAAGGACACCGCTGGCGGCAATGGGGCTAGCAATAGCAAGATTTCCCCAATCCCGGAAAAGCCAAAGGACTCCGGATTCCTGGGAAATCTCTTCGATAACGACGAGGACTAACCCACCCGCGGGACGGTCGCGACAAAGACGGTTGCCCCGTCTTGGCGCGCAGTCAGCTCAATATCGGCTGCGTCGACAGCCGGAACCCAGGCCGCATGGCCGCTGGGAACCTCAACCACGGAGTCGTCGTGACGCAACGTAACCGTGCCCGCTGTAGACAGCACAACCGTGGCGGAATCTTCGTCGAGCAGAACATGTTCGCCCGGCTCCAGGTCCCGCGAACGAAGGCGGAACTCGCGCACCGGCGCGTCATAGTCATTCCAGCCATCATCGGTCAGCCGCGACTGCAGCACCGGATCTGGCAGCGGGCGGAAAGAGAGCACGCGCAGTAGCTCTACGACATCGACATGCTTAGAGGTCAGGCCTCCGCGCAGCACGTTGTCGGAGTTGGCCATGATTTCCACGCCCATGCCATTGAGGTAAGCATGCAGCTGTCCCGCACCAAGGTAGATGGCTTCGCCCGGCTGTAAGCGAAGGCGATTAAGCAGCATCGAGCCCAGGACTCCCGGGTCCCCCGGATACTTTCGAGCCAGTTCGCAGGTGGTCTCGGCTACTCGCGAGAACTCCTCGTCCTCGCCACTGTAATCCGCGCACTTGGCAGCCACGGCTTCGACCAGCTCATCGAGGACATCCTGGGGCAACGTCAACCACGTTGTAAACAATGCCCGCAGAGCGCTCTCGTCATCGGCGGCATCGAGCAGTCCCATGTAGTGGTCGAACTCCGGTACCGCCAGCGCCGCGAGCAACTCCTTCGTGCGCTCCACCGGGCGGAATCCGGCCAACGCGTCGAAGGTAGTCAGGGCGACAATGAGTTCTGGCTTGTGGTTATTGTCCCGGTAATTGCGGAAATGTGCAGTGGCCGGAATGCCCTCCGCATTTTCGCGTGCAAATCCCTCCTGAGCTTCTGCCAAGGTGGGGTGTGCCTGCAGCGACAGCGGCTCATCGGCTGCGAGCAGTTTCAACAGGAACGGCAGCCTGCCGTTGTCGGTGTCAATTGCGCATCCGAGCGCAGCCGCCGGATCCTGCGCAATGAGCTCATCCAGCGGCGTGCCGGCTACGGTGGCCGATGCCAGTGCATGCGCACCAAACCACAGTTCCGCCCAGGGCTTCGATGTGGGAGCGTCCGCACCGGTGATTCTCGCCAAATGTGTACGAGACCCCCAGGGGTACGACTGCAGCACGGGGTCCAACAGCTCCATGCCCGTATCACTCCTCTAATAGTCACTACTGGCGCAAGCACGCCAATCTCACCGAAGCCCCAAAAGCCTTCGGTGACACCCGGCGATTACGCAGAAAACGCCGCAATCGCACCAACTCTGGCTGCAGTAACACATACTTCAACCAGTGGATGATGAGTCTCCGCATCGAGCGCAGGGCACTCCACACGAGCCCATCCAGCTTCGCCGTAGTGGTCCCGGTAGTGGCTCACATTGTTCGGCGCAGCTAAAACAATCGCCCCCAACGGTAGCACTGTCGCCCCTTCATCCCCACCATCAATGAACGGGTCATAGAAAATATCCCGGCTTGCCTGGGGTTCTGCAGCGAGCAATGCGCCCACGCTAAGAGACAATTCGCTTATCGACGACGCTGCCGAGACCACGCCTGCCTCGAGCATCTGTAACGATGCCAGCTCCGCTACCGGCGCCAGCGCCGAGGTCGTCGACACTGCAAGCATTCTGCGGCCTGCCACCCACTGCGCTACCTGCCGCGCGGGGTTAACTGTTTCATCTCGCTGCGGAGCACAAGCGGCAATATCGGCGTCCACCGCATCGGCGACTTCCTCGACTATCCCAGCCGGAGCCAGAGCGGTGGCGCCACATTCGGTGAGCGCGCTGGCGATGGCACCGACATAGGCGGTAAAGGACGCCGACTCCGCCATCGCCGGGCGCGGAACCACAACCGTATCGGGGCTACCTGCGGCACGCAATGGCCCTTCACCGGGATCCACCACGACCGTGGCTGCTCCTCGCCTATGAGCTTCAGCCAGAGCTGCACCGAGTGGGCTGCCGGGGTTGTCGTCACAGACGATGACCAAATCGAGGGCGCCGACATAACTGGGCAACTGACGCGCAATTACGACCGGGCAGCGGATGTCGTCGGCAAGCGCGCGCACGGATTCGGCGGCGAGCTGCGCCCGACGATTTCCCACGAGGATGACCGCGCTGCGCGGCAGTGGAAGTTGAGCAAACGCTCCCCCGCGAGTCGCGGAGGCAGCAGCTCTGAGACCTGCGCCGGCAGTGGCCATACGGTAGAACAGGGCCTCTTGGCGC
This sequence comes from Corynebacterium sp. 401_CJEI, assembly GCF_001076435.1. Classification (NCBI taxonomy): domain Bacteria; kingdom Bacillati; phylum Actinomycetota; class Actinomycetes; order Mycobacteriales; family Corynebacteriaceae; genus Corynebacterium; species Corynebacterium sp. 401_CJEI. Next base: position 199,000 of record NZ_JVIP01000018.1, on the reverse strand, counting down.
GGGTTATGGGAGGAGTCGAATGACGAGGTCATACTCCCAAGCATGCCTGAAAACGGGCGTGTGGGGTTGATTAACCGCGGATGATGCCGAGAACTTCGTCGACAAGCGCATCGACCTCAGCACGCGTCGGCGCCTCGACGTTCAGACGCAGCAGCGGCTCCGTATTGGAGGCCCGGACGTTGAACCACGCCTTGGAGTCCGCCAGCTCAATGGTCAGGCCATCCATCCAGTCCGAGGACTCGGTGCGATCGGCAAAGGCAGTCTCGATTTCCTTCTGCTTTGCCTGCTGCTCCTCTGCGCTGCCCAGGCGGGAATTAATCTCGCCGGAGGCCTCGTAGCGGTTGTACTCGGCCATGAATTCGCTCAGTGGCTTATCCTGCTCTGCCAGTGCGGCCAGGACATGCATGGCGGCGAGCATGCCGGAGTCAGCGTTGAAGAATTCCTTGAAGTAGTAGTGCGCCGAATGCTCGCCACCAAAAACAGCACTGTGCTCGGCCATTTGCGCCTTAATAAAGGAGTGCCCAACACGGGTACGAACCGGGGTTCCGCCGTTTTCCACAATCATCTCCGGCACGACGTGTGAGGTAATCAGGTTATGGATGATAGCCGCGCCCGGGTTCTGCTCCAGGTAGCGGGTGGCCACCAACGCACAGATGGCCGATGGGCTGACCGGGTTGCCCTTCTCGTCGACGACGAAGCAGCGGTCAGCGTCGCCATCGAAGGCAATACCGATGTCTGCGCCCTGCTCCACCGTGAACTTCTGCAGGTCAACGAGGTTGGCGGGCTCCAATGGGTTGGCCTCGTGATTCGGGAAGTTGCCGTCGAGCTCAAAGTAGAGGTCAGCAACATCCATGTCTTCTCCGAGCACTGCCGGGACTGTCAGTCCTCCCATACCGTTACCGGCATCGACTGCGATCTTCAGGCGACGGCCAGAGCGGATGTCGACCAGCCCATGGAGGAACGCCGCGTAATCCTGCAGAACATCCTCGTGATCAATTTCGCCCGGAGTGCCGGTGTACTCCGGGATTCCGTCGACAAGCAGATCCTTAATCTGAGCAAGCCCTGTCTCCTGCCCGATCGGGCGGGCGAGCGAACGGCACATCTTGATGCCGTTGTATTCAGCTGGGTTGTGGCTGGCAGTGAACATCGCGCCCGGGCATTCCTTTACTCCGGAGGCGAAATACAGCTCGTCCGTAGAGGTCAGGCCGAGCAGGGTGACGTTGAGCCCCTGTGCAGCCGCGCCGTCGGCGAAACTAGCCGCCAACTCCGGTGAGGACTCACGCATATCGTGGCCAACTACGGCACGTGTTGCGCCCTCTGAACGCATGATGTGTCCGAAGGCGGCGCCGATGGCTCCGACAAGATCCGCGTCGATGCCCTCACCGACAACACCGCGCACGTCATAGGCCTTGATGACGGCATCCAAATCGGAACGATTGTAAGTGCCCACGAAAAACCTCTCTGGGTAAGTATCAGTTTTGTGAAAAATGATACTAGCCACAGAGAGGCTCTCACAAAGAAATGCCGCGGCAAGATGGCATGAGCTGGGGCACGGCGCCCGACCCGTTAGTCGTCCGAATCCTCCGGATCGCGAACTACATGCAGGTGACCGCGCGCGGATTTCCGCGTCGACGGGTGGCGGCTGGAATCAATCTTGTAGGTCTGCGGACGGTTGTCGACCTCATCCCGCAGCACCAGGCCAGTCGCGTTGCGGCCAGCTTCACGGACGGCTTCCGCCAGTGCGGTCAAATCATCATCGTCCTGGGCGGGCGTCGGCACGTCGTAACGCACGAGCTCCCACCCCAGCGGTGCGGTGATAGAACGCGCGTGCTTCTCACAGAGATCCCAGCTATGCGGTTCGGACGCGGCGGCGAGCGGACCCACCACAGCCGTCGACTCCGCGTAGGCATACGTCAACGTAGCTACGGCAGGTTTGCCACAGCCGGGCCGGCAACAACGTCTAAAAACACTCACGGCATCAAAGTCTAGACCCTAACTTTAAGTTTCGATAGTTTTTCTCCCACTCGGGCGTTTTTCGCTTTCCGACGCTCCCCCGGGGCACCCCAGCCTTACCCAGTAAACCTGCGACATGGCCGGAAGCTGGCCTCACCCACGTTGACGATCCGACCGATTAAGCTCAACAAATATGAATTCATCGGCTTATACTCCGCGCTCTTTGCGACGCTCACTGCGACGCGGTCGCGGACCTCGGGGTCCTCTGTTGCCGCCGGAGGTACCCCGCTGGAAGAGCCGTTCAGAAGCTTTTGACCAGGCGGTTATTGACGCCTACGCCCCATTGGATCAGCACTGGTCCCGGCAACTGTCACACCTGGACATCGCCATCGACACGATTCCTCGCATGCAGTTGCGCCCGGACATGTATTTCCCGGAAGAGATTGTCGCTGACGGACCTGTACCGCTGGGACGGCTTATCCCCGCTGGCATTGACCGCGTAGGCAACCCCACCCGCCCCTGCGTAGTAGTGTTCCGCCGCCCCATTGAGCGCCGTGTCTCGGGTCGAGTGGAACTGGACCAGATGCTGCAATATGTACTGATCCGCCTGGTGGCGGTATATCTGGGCATTGATCCGGTTGAGGTGGACCCTAGTTTCAACGAGAACTTCCTGTAGAAAGCTTTCTTCTAAGGAGCTCCCTAGAGACCGGGTTAATAGACAAACAGTGTGTGATTCTCAAGATAGTAACTGGTCAGGCCCCATAAATTACCGGCTGCACGCGTGAATACGGGCTGCAAATGTGAAACTGTGCAAGTTTATGACACTTTCAGGCCATTTTTCGGGCGATTTTTGTCATAAACGCAGTCAGTAACTCGCATTAAGAACTAAGCGACAAAAGGGCCCACCCAGCGACATGCTGAGCGGACATATTTTCGTCTATTAACCCTAGAGAGCAGGAAAAACTCCTTCACCGAAAAATCCCCCAGGGTATTACCCAAGGGGAAACTGCGAGGTCGAGCGAGGGATAAAATGCAGACCCGGCTGCCCTAGCCAATCTGCCGCTTCAAACGGCGGCGCTCACGCTCAGAGAGGCCACCCCAAATGCCGAAGCGCTCATCATGCTCGAGAGCAAACTCCAGGCATTCATCTCGCACACCACAAGCACGACAAATACGCTTTGCTTCGCGAGTGGACCCACCCTTCTCAGGGAAGAAAGCTTCTGGATCGGTCTGGGCACACAGAGCTTGCTCCTGCCAGTCCTGATCGACGGCTTCAAACAACCCCGAAAGGTCATCTGCCCACTCTGTCAACGGCCGAGGCTGGTTTTCAGAGGAGCTATCATTCACAGCGATGTCACCCGCATTCGTCTCACTATCCACAGCAGAGCCGCCATCAAACATGCTGGACTTTTCCATGCCGAGGGCCTCCTGATGGTTGTTGCTGCGGGTCTTTAAATTGGGCTTAGTGTGCGAAACACACATTTGTGATTACACACGTGTAACCCACCATCGGTCAAGCCGAATAGAGAATTTGCCCCAATACTTTTCATTGCCCCTGAAGCCCCTCCCCCCGCGTTGGGGATTAAGTTCAGGTTGAAGGATGGCCCCCGGACTCTAAACCTGCCACCTGAACTCAATCACATTCGCCACATGCCTCTCACCAGCACCTTTGGCGACACTTCGGCAATTCTAATCAGATATTGCCGACAAAAGTCTGACACGCCGAAGGCTGCAGACTAGACATCCGTCGAAAAACGTACTCCGTGATCGGGGATCTGGACACCCGGCCACACACGGATACCGTTGATCAATTCACAGCGCGCACCAACGACGGCACCCTCGCCGATAATGGCATCACTGATGACCGTCCGCGGGCCAATATCGGCGCCATCGGCAATCACAGAGCGCTCAATCACAGCACCGGCACCGATGCGTGCGCCGTCGAAGATCACCGATTGATCAATCCGAGCTCCCGCACCAATCTCCGCCCCACGTCCGACGACAGAGCCACCGTAGAGAAGAGCGCCGCCACCGACCGACGCTGATTCGTCGACAAGCGCTTCGCCGTGCTTACCCTCTAGTAGCGGTGACGGCGCGATACCGCGGACCAAATCGGAGGAGCCGCGGACGAAGTCACCCGGAGTCCCCATGTCACGCCAGTAGGCGTAATCAACGTGACCGTAGACGTTCATACCGCGGTCAAGCAGCGCTGGGAAGATTTCACGCTCAACGCTAATAGGACGACCAGCCGGAATCGATTCGATAATCTCGCGGCGGAACACGTAGATACCGGCATTAATCTGATCGGTTGGCGGATCCTGGGTCTTCTCCAGGAACTCCAGGACGCGCCCATCCTCATCGGTCGGGACACAGCCGAACGCGCGTGGATCCGGCACACGTACGAGGTGCATCGTGACGTCCGCATCCTTCTCCGCGTGAGTACCCAACACCGCACGCAAGTCGGTACCGCCGAGGACATCGCCGTTGAAAATCATCGCGGTGTCATAGCGCAGCTTGTCTAGGACGTTTCGGATACCGCCACCGGTACCCAGCGGCTCAGCTTCAAAGACATATTCAATTTCGAGACCCAAATCCGAACCATCGCCGAAGTGTTCTTCAAATACTTCAGCTCGGTAGGAGGTACCCAATACCACGTGCTTCATACCTGCTGCACGAATGCGGCCAAGCAGGTGCTCCAGGAATGGATGCCCTGCCGTGGGCAGCATCGGCTTCGGCGTATTCACAGTAAGGGGGCGCAAACGCGTACCTTGCCCGCCGACCAGAATGACAGCGTCAGTCTGTTCAGCCAACGTGGCTCCCGCCTGCTGTGCAGCATCCGCTCCCGGCTGGAAGGCGGAGCCATTCCCAGCACTCGGACGAACTTCGGTAGTCATGAAATCGGTAACTTTCTTCGATGGATTATTCCAACAGTTAATTAATTCCTACGCTTTTTGACCGCGATTATGACTTTGCCACGCAGGAACAGCCCCAAACGCAATGCCAGTCGCACAGGTGCCAGCGCCGGCCCCGGCAGGCGATCTGACATAAAACGGTATGCCGACTCGTGATGGGCCTTTACAGTAATTTCTGGGTGCTTACTGGCAGAATGCCCCTGCGCGTGACGAATCTCTGCACGAGGACAGAAAATATTCCTCCAACCAGCCTTGCCCAGTCGGTCGCCCAAATCCACGTCCTCCATGTACATGAAGTAGCGGGTATCAAAGCCATCAATCTGGTCGAACGCATCCCATCGCAGCAGCAGGCATGCGCCCGACAACCAGCCGGCCGGTCGCTGGCGATCCATATCCGCGTCATCCCGATAGCGCCGTGAGAAAGGGTTAGTAGGCCAGATGTCGGCGAGCAGCGCGTGTCCGATACCGCTGACAAGCTCAGGAACCGCGCGTGCCGACGGGTACACGCTGCCATCCGCCTCGCGAATCAGCGGACCAATCGCTCCGGCTTTGGGATTGCGCTGCGCGCATTCCAACAGAACATCGATTGCGCCAGGGGCAAACACCACGTCAGGGTTGACCAGCATGACGTAGTCAGGATTAATCTCACCGGCACGGCGAGCCCGTCCCAGCTCCGCAATGCCACGGTTGGCGGCCGCGCCATAGCCAATGTTGCCGCCGGTGCGCAGAAGCTGAACATCCGCTCCGGTCTCCTTAGCCCGAGCTTCTTCCTTCTCCACGGAACCATCCGTCGAGCCGTTGTCGGCCATGATCAGACGCGTGGAGGCACTGGCGGCGGAGCCCAGCGAATCCACCAGCTTGCTCAGGTGCTCACCGGGCGAAAAGGTCACGGTGACCACACCGAGCGGAAGCTGCGAGGGTTGCGGGGAATTCGAGGTTGCATTCACAAACCTAGACCCTAGGTCAGGACTGCCCGCAAAGTGTCCTGCCACTCCGGAAGTGAATGTAGACCTACCTCACTCCATGCGGAACCATCCAACACGGACCAGGCCGGACGCGGGGCCGGACGAGGGAACTCACTGCTGGTACACGCCACCACACGCTGTGGATCGTGACCGATGAGCCGAAACACTTCGCGAGCCACTTCGAACCATGTTGACTCACCGCTGCCCGTGACATGGAAGGTGCCGGTCGGTGCGCTGCTCGGTTCGGACAACACGCGATCGCACAACTCCCAGATAGCTCCGGCGAGGTCACCAACAAAGGTGGGGTTGCCGTGCTGATCGTCAACGACCTTAATAATTGCCGGATTGCCCTTGTCATCAGTCGCCGTCTCCGCCAGACGCATCATCGTGGAGACGAAGTCCTTGGCCTCTGGCTGTGTGGGGCCCGACCAGACCCACGCCGTACGCAAAATAGCGGAACGCGCGCCCGAATCACGCACATTGTTCTCCCCCACTAACTTGGTACGTCCATACATAGTCTGAGGTGCGGTGAAATCATCAACTCGCAGCGCTCGGCGCTGCCCCGTCATCTCATCGATTGCTACATCACCGAAGACATAGTCGGTGGAGATGTGAATGAGATACGCGTCTTCCTTTTTCGCCCGAGCCGCCAAGTACTTCGGTCCGAGTGCATTGATTAGGTGTGCCGAACCGGGATCGGATTCTGCACCATCGACATCGGTCGCCGCTGCCGCGTTAATGATGATGTCGACGTCGTCAAGCAGAGGCGTTGCCTCCACAGCATCCGAATCAGTGATATCCAACTGTGCCCGAGTGAGAGCGCGCACCTCAACATCGGCGGCGAAAGAATCACGCTGAAGCGCAGTACCCAGCTGTCCAGCAGCACCAGTTATGGCGACAATGGGACGCCGCGAATTGCTGTGGGTTGGTCCATGAGTGGCGAAATGCGAGACTGATATTTCAGACATATTCTTCTTTATCACTATCGTAGATACGATTGACACTGTGTTGAGGTGCAACCGGATACGGATTGACACTGTGTTGAGGTGCCACCGCACACGGTTGGACGGTTAAGGTTTATGTAGTTTCCGCAGCTGCTTACTGCTCTCCACGATGTGTGGAATGCCCACGCAGACATGCAGCACAAATTATATTTTCGAAAACGGTTTAAGAGGAGCCCCGGTTTGAGCAGCCACACGCCACGCGCGCGTCACGCACGCGATATTCAAGCGCCACCGTCCTCTGCAGAGAGTACCGCCCAAGCTTGGCCGCCGATGCTGCGCAATGCGCTTGTGCTGCTCTCGGCCATTATCCTGGTTATTTCCGCAGTTGGCTGGTGGACACTCGGTAGGACCACCGACAACTTGGGTTCGGGTGGCGACTTCGGTCTGGGCAGTGAGAAGGACGGTGCAACCGATATTCTGCTCGTCGGCTCCGACTCCCGCACCGATGCCCAGGGCAACCCGCTGACTCCGGAAGAAGTTGAGCTTCTGCGTGCCGGCGACGAAGAAGCCACGAATACAGACACGATTATTGTGATTCGTGTTCCTGCCGATGGTTCTTCAGCGACGGCAATTTCCATTCCGCGCGATACCTATGTCCACACCAATCGCCTAGGCAACACAAAGATCAATGGTGTCTACGGCAATACAAAGCAGATGGTGGAAGAAGAACTCGCAGGAAGCGGGGCCTCGCCGGAAGACATTGAGCGTCGCTCGACCGAGGCCGGACGTAGAGCTCTGATTGAGACCATTAGCGACCTCAGCGGTATCACCGTTGACCACTACGCAGAAGTTGGCCTGCTCGGCTTCGTCCTGCTCACCGACGCCATCGGCGGTGTCGATGTATGTCTGAATGAGGCTGTTTACGACGAGTTCTCTGGTGCGGACTTCCCGGCGGGCTCACAGACGTTGAAGGGTGCCGACGCGCTCTCATTCGTCCGCCAGCGCCACGGCCTGCCCCGCGGTGACCTCGACCGAATTACTCGCCAGCAGGTCTTCATGGCCTCGTTCACCAATAAGCTGCTCGGCGCTGGCACACTGTCCAATCCCGCGAAGCTGTCTGAACTGGGCAACGCTGTCCAGCGCTCAGTGGTGCTCGACGACAACTGGGATGTCACCGGATTTGCTACCCAGATGCAGGGCCTCAGTGGTGGCAACGTGAAGTTTGAAACTATCCCGGTGACCTCGATTGACGGTGTTGGTGACTATGGCGAGTCGGTGGTCACAATCGATAAGGGCCAAGTCCACCAGTACTTCGAGACCCTGCTGGGCACCAAGGAAGAAGAAGCTCCGACGAAGGAAGAAGACGATAAGAAGGCTGACCCCAACGCGGCTGAAACTACAGTCAGCGTTTACAACGCCACAGGCATTGAAGGTTTGGCCAGCGGCGTCTCAGGTTTCTTAACAGAAAAGGGCTACACCCAGGGAGAGGTCGGCAACGCTGAGTTCGCCGGCGTTGCCTCCAGCCAGATCAATGCGGCTGACCCAGAGGATCCGGCAGCTCAGGCCATTTCTGAAGCACTCGGTGGCGTACCGATTGTCCACGATCCATACCTCGATCCGCACCACATCTCAGTGACGATTGCCGGTGACTACGACGGCCCAGGATTGACATCAGAGGGAATGGCCACTGATTCGGGCGACGGTGCCGAACCTGCGCCTGAAGTTGAAGATGGTTCCAATGGCGACATCATCGGCCAAGAGGGCGGCGAAATTCCGCAGGAAGATCGCCCCGCTATTGACGCCGCTGGCGTGACCTGCGTGAACTAGGTCCGCCCCTTCGGGGAGACCTCAGCGACATGTTCGATGAGGTTATATTCCTCAATTGCGGCTAAGGACTCCTTGGCCTCCTGTTCGTCCAGCACGTTCATGATGAACCCGTTCTGGACGAACACCCAATCACCTGCCACCAGCTCAGGCACGTACATTGCCGAGCATTGCCGCTTCTGCCCCGCCATATCCACTGTCGCCATCGGCAGTGGACCATCGGCTATTGCCAAAACCCGGGCAGGAATTCCAAGACACATCGTGTTACTTCGTCCTCTCCGCTACAGTCGGGGCGTCCGCCGAACCACGGCTATCCGTTGTCATATTGTCCGCAGGTGCACCGGCATGTTCCTGCATCGTGAATGTCATCACTCCCGCAGGTGCCGAACTACACGGTAAGCACGGATCAGCGGCCCAGATGGACTTCTCGACCCCCGCAGCCTCTCCGCCGCCGCACAGCTGCTCGGTGAGCATACGAGTCAGCCAGGGTTCGTTCTGCGCAGTTGGTGTCATGATCTGACAATCCGTGATGATGCCGTCAGCCCCTGCCGTATAGCGATGCACTAACAGCCCGCGCGGCCCGTCAATCATCCCGACACCACTGCGATGCCCTTCAAAGTCAGCATTCTCAATCGCTGTCGCAGCATTCGGATCGCACACATGCTCGCCGAGCAGTTCCCCGTCGGAAAGCACCCGCCTCGCCCAAGCCACGGTGTCAGCGAGAAGCTGGCGTTGGGCGTCGCGTGGGCTCACCCCACGCTTATCGACGACAACCTGTCTGGAGACCGGCCCCACCCGGTAGAAATCGGCCCGCTGACCTTCACAGCCATGCTTGCCCAACTCCTTCGAGGCATCAAACACCGGTCTGGGAGCGGCATCGCCCGGACGGGATTCACGAACGCGTGTGGGCCAATCAGCAGCCGGGAAAATCTCCGCCGCGGTATCGGTGTCATGCCGCGCGACTGCGAGGTAATTTCCCAGCGGCGCAAGCTCACCGTCGGCATCGACAACTGCCACGTCGAGGCCGTCAAAAGTATCCGTCCAAGCATCAGGGGCATCGGGAGTGGGAAGAAGCTCCACTTCCTTGATTACCGCCGTCTCAGCCAGTACCTCCAGAGCAGTTTCTGCCTCAGAAACCAGCGTCTTATCCACTGTCGCGCGCACACCGCCGGGGACGGCGACATCCGGGAAGTGCGACGGTGCCCCCGCTGCACGCATCAGAGCTTTTCCGGCACGCTTCATTGCCCGCGCCCCCTCGCGGTCGACGGCCACAAATTTGGTCGCTAGATTATCCAAGGTCGACCCGGCCGCCAGCAGCTCTCGAATCAACTGTGCGGTTCGAGGAATGTCGAAGACCCCGTAAAGGTCCTCTACCGCCCGCACGCCTGCAAGATGATGCACAACCGGGCACAGGCCACACAGCCGCTTGGTGATATCTGGTACAGCCAGCGCCTGCTTGCCCACGAGCATCCCGTCGATACGCGGTAGCCCTGAAAGGTCGAAGGACACCTGTGTGATGGCGCCGTTGTCATCGCGATAGACATCCAGTCGTGCCTCGAATGGGTCAACAAGCTCATCGAGCTGGATGTGCTGGGTAACCGGAACGGATTTGGATGACATGGTCCGCCTGCGCCTCCTTTGCGCTGAGTGCTTCGCCATAATGGTATCTGTGCATGAGCTTGGATTGTTGACCAGCGTGGTGGAAAAGATTGCCGAGGTCTGCCCGGGACGCACCGTGACAAAGGTGTCAATGCGTGTGGGCGACCGCTCCGGAGTCGTCTACGATTCCCTCATCGCCGCGTGGCCCGTGGCCAGTGCCGCGACACAGTGTGAGGGCGCGGAGTTAGACGCCGAGCTCATTGTGTCGACGGTCTACTGCCCCACCTGCGAGGCCGAGCATGAGATCGATGAATTCTATGCTCTAACCTGCCCCGTCTGCGGCACCCCAACTGCGGATCTACGGCACGGCCGCGAGTTTGAAATCTCCAGTATTGAGGTCAACGCTGAGGGCGAGAGTTAGACGCCGCTGTCGTGCTCGTCGGCAAGCCAGCTGTCGATGAGCTCACGCGCAACCTCAGTCGCTTCCTCAATGCCGACAAGTGCCGTGTCGCTGAGCCCCACCACCATGTCAGCCGACTCGTAGACCACTCCCACCACACCGACGCGCGCAGGCTCCTGCCCCAACAGGCGCGCCGCGGTGAGCAAATCCAACAAGCCGACCTGGTGCGCGGACAGCTTTGCCGCCAATAGTCGAGGAATCTGGTCACCGACAAGCTTGACGACGGTACCGGGATCCCCCGGACCAGCGAGAGCATCGAGCAGCAATAAGTTCTTGGCCTCCTGCACGAGGGGCAGCAACTCCATACCGCAGGTGCCGCCATCGATGTAGGCAACCGCACCCGTCCATTCGTCCCCTCGCCCGGCGATGTTCGCAGGATCATCGAGATTAGAGGGCGACCAGACCAAATGCGCAGAATCTCCGGCCTGAGTTGCCTGCCTCATGCCTGCAGATTCCAGTTCCGGGGCGAGGCGCCTCAGCAGTTCGAGACCAATGCCGTCGTCGCCCATGACGGGGTTGCCGATGCCAAGAACCGTCACCAACGGAGTGCCAGCATCAGCACCGGTGACTGCGTCGGACACCTTATCGTTACCCAATGATCTCCTATCCAATGCGTGGAGAGTCAACCGGTTGCGTGCCGCGCGGTAGCCAGACAGAGCCACCAATCATCGAGGACAGACCACCGTGGTTGTGTACCGCATCAGAGCGGATAACCAGGTAGACGTGAATGATGGCGAAGAGCCAAATCAGGTACATGATGATTGTGTGAATCAGGCGGAAGTAGCCGATGCCAATCCAGTGCGTGGGCATAGCCAACAGCTGGAAGAACCAGTTGGACTGGTCCATCATCGCGTATAGCGACAAACCTGTGAGCATCTGGATGAAACACATCGCGTAAATGCCGGTGTACGCCAGCTGCTGCAGCGGATTGTGTGCGAAGTAGAACGGCCCTTCCTTGCGCAGGAAGAGGTAGTACTGCATCGTGTGCCAGAGGTCTTTAACATCCTGCTTGTTATAAATCGGCCATAGCGCACGCCATCGTGTTTGTCGGTCGTGGGTAACAAACAGCAGAATGACACGCCATAGCCCCACCGCGATCCATAGGAATCCGGCTAAGAAGTGCGCGAAACGGACATATCCCATCGCGAATCCCGCGGCCGAGCCGTCATAGGTGCGCTCAGTCAAATAGGGCTGCATGATGTACCAGCCAGTAAAGGTCATCACCAACATCAGCGCCAGGTTCAACCAATGTTGAACGCGCAGCGCCCATCCCCACAGGTGAACCTCGACCCACGAACCGGAGCCCTTCTTGTTCTCCGCAATGGCCTCGTCGAGTTTCCGCAGCCCCATTGCCACGAATCCTTCGAAGATGAACTCTCCGATGATATTTCCGTCTTTGTCAATGGGCGCAAGCGCGACGCCCATGCTGCGGTGCCCGCGACCATGATGCATGTTCGCGTTACGACGAAGTAGAACGCCTTCCTCACGGGACATCGTGGATGCCTCAACGACCGCATTCAATTCACCGCGCATGATGGCGACATCGACCGTTTGATCCGCAATGTTGAGGCCGTGCACCTTGGCAATGGAGTAACGGCGGTCAGGCGTCGCCGGGTCGTAGGAATCCGGGGTCAGTTTCATCAGTGGCGTGCCGTCGAGGTGGAAAAGATCGTCACGACGACGACGCAAGCTGACCTTTAGCGCAAGGTCGACAGGATCGCGGGAGTCGTCCGGGACAATTGCTGCGGCCTGAATGACCTCGGATGGCGACAACCAGTGGCTGGTGTGTGCGTCAATAACCGCAATAACCAGGGGGTTGCCCTTGGAATCTTTTAGTCGCAGTTCCGGATTTTCACTCACTGGGGGTGTCATGCCGTCGTCACCTTAAACATTTCCTGACCAGCCGGATCCAAAATGTGGACTGCGCAGGCCATACATGGATCGAAGGAATGAATCGTGCGAAGTGGTTCAAGCGGCTGCTCGGGATCAACCAGCGGATGTGTGCCATCGCCAGCCAGCGCGTGCTCGTATGGGCCAAGCTGCCCCTTCGAGTCACGGCCACCGGCCAGCCACGTGGTGGGAACCACGGCTTGGTAGTTGGTCACCTTGCCATTTTCAATTTTGACCCAGTGGCTGAGCATGCCACGAGCGACCTCGAGGAAGCCCACGCCCTGGCACTTTTCCGGCCACGTGGTCGGCTCCCAACGGCTGTTGTCGAAGACATCGATGTCGCCGTTCTTCAGGGCCTCAACGAACTCCGGGAAAATGTGATCTGCCAAGTAATTGGCGGTGGTCACAGACTCCACAGCACGTGCGTAGGTGCGTCCCGCAGTGGAGTTCATCTGCTCAATGCGCAGGTCGAGCTTATCCATGACCTCGTCGACCAGGCGCATTGTCTCCGGCTCCTTCTGCAGGTATGCCAACAGCACACGAGCAACCGGGCCAACTTGAACAGCGCGACCGTCGTAACGCGGCGCCTTCGACCAGGTGTACTTTTCATTGTCCGACAACCACTCGTACGGCGGCTTCGGGCCGGTGTAGTTCACAGTTGTTTCGCCGTCATACGGCTTGAGGCCGACATCATCGCCGGCTTCCTGCGTATACCAGGCGGAGTTGATGAATTCCTCGATCTTTTCCGGCTGGAATGGGTGGAGCTTGGTGTAGTCACCGTCGAGAATGACACCGGGCTTGATGTCTGGATGCACGGTCTGGACACGGGACTTAGCCGGGTCGCCGGAGTAAGTGGCGCCGGCCATGCCTACCGCCAGGAAGCTGTCGGAGGAGCGACCGATGTCGAAGTAGTCCTTGTAAACGCTCATGATGGCGACTGCATCTGGGTAGAAGCAGTCATTGACGAACTCCACAATCTCGTCGATCCAGGACTTGATCTGATCAATGCCGACTTGGTTGACCGTCTCAGAGCGTTCCGGGTCGATGGAGCACGCCATGCCTCCGACCAGGAAGTTCGGGTGTGGATTCTTACCGCCGAAGACGGTGTTAATGCGGATGATAGAGCGCTGGAAAGCCAAGGCGTCGAGGTAGTGCGACACTGCCATCAGGTTGGCCTCAGGCGGCAAGCGGTAGTCCTCATGTCCCCAGTAGCCGCCGGTGAAGATGGACAGCTGGCCGGAGTCCACAATGCCCTGCACGGTCTCCTTGACCCGGGCGAAGGTTTCTTCGTTGTTGCCCTTCCACGTCGAGCCGATCGACTGCGCGAACTCAACGGTCTTCTTCGGATCTGCCTCGAGAGCCTTCGTGACATCAATCCAGTCCAGACCGTGAAGATGGTAGAAGTGCACGACGTGGTCGTGAATCTCCTGCGAGCCAATCACCAGGTCGCGAATACGACGTGCCTGCGGGGGCGGTGTCGAGCCAATGGCATCTTCGACAGCGGCAATGGACGCCACCGAGTGAGTACCCGTGCACACACCACAGATACGACCAACGAATGCCCAGACATCGCGAGGATCGCGGTTTTTCACAATGGTTTCGATACCGCGGAACTGAGTAGTCTCACTCCACGCGGTTTTGATCTGGTCTCCCTCGCGTTCCAGCTCAATGCGAAGGTGTCCCTCGATTCGGGTAATCGGGTCGATTACAACTTTTTCCGTAGCCATGTCCTATGCCCCCTTAGTTGTCCTTCGAATCGGATGCTGTCTCGCTCTGCGTGCCTGGTGCGTTTGAAGGAAGGTCGACCATCGGTGGCTTCCGGCCTTCCACACCACCAAACGCAGCCAACACCTTTTCTTCGCCGTTGGAGCGCCTTATCTTCAGTTCCTTCACCAGTGTGAGTCCGCCATGGACCGCGGCACCTGCGGCAGTGGCAGCCAGCAGTCCAACGCCGACCGTGTTCACGCTGGACTCCACTCCAATACCCGGGATTCCCGGCAGCTTGTCGTAGAACGGAGTGAACTGGTCGAAGAAGTCCTTCTCAGTACAGCCAATACATGGGTGACCAGCACCAATTGGCCAACCGGACTTAAGGTTCCACTGCACGATTGGGCATGGGCTAAACGTGGATGGCCCCTTACAGCCGACCTCGTAAAGGCACCAGCCGTTTCGTGCGCCTTCGTCGTCGAAGGTTTTCACGAACTGACCGGCATCGTAATGCGCGCGACGCGGGCAGGAGTCGTGAATACGCTGGTCATAGGCAAACTTTGGCCGCCCCTCAGCGTCGACCTCCGGTGTCTTGCCATAAGTGAGTACGTACGTCAGGGTGGCCGTAATCACCTCACCAATCGGCGGACAACCAGAGACGTTAATCACCGGCTTGTCCTTGATAATCTCATCGACACCCTTGGCACCGGTCGGATTCGGCTTAGCAGCCTGGACAGAACCCCAGACTGCGCAGGCACCAACGGCCAGGATTGCCGTGGCCTTCTCAGCAGCCTCGAGCAGCACCTGTTCTGCCGACTTACCGCCAATGGTGCAGTACGCACCGTTCTCGCCGGTCGGAATCGAGCCATTGACCACCAGAATGTGATCCTCGGCATTCATGTCGTCCAAAGCCTTTTCAGCCGCATGCCCGGACGGTGCCATGAGCAGCTCGTTGTAGTCCATCGAAACCAGGTTCAGCACCACATCTTCAGCAGTGGTGCCTCCGGAACGCAATACGGATTCCATACATCCGGTACATTCCTGCAACTGCAGCCAAGCCACCTTCGGCTTCTTTACAGCCGAGAGCTTATCTGCGATTTCCTCCGCCGAGGGAGTCAGTGACTGCGCCGCAGCCTCACCGACATTCGGAGTTCCGGCGGCAAAAATTGCCGCCATAGTGCCACAAAACTTCATGAAACTGCGCCGTGAGACACCAGCTCTAGCGAGGTTTTCGCCGAGGGTCCCTTCCTGCCAATTCGCGCCACTAATCATTTTTTCGCTGCGCCTTCTGCTTAGTTATTAGGAATATTGGTTTCGAGGTTTTACAACTACCAAGGCCCATTGCCTATACATGGCCAAGTATAGCGACCTAAGAACAACCTGAATAATGGTGCTGCGCTGCGGTTATAACAAAATAATATGCAAGATAAATGTTGCGTAAATATAGCTCCAGGTACAGGTAGTGAACGTGAAAAACCGCCGCAGATTACAGCGGGATATCACCTATCCCCCACTAAGGTGGAGCGAAGCGAGGGGGGGGTAACGGGGCCGTCGTCAAGCATGCTGTGACGCCCCCATTGCTTCACGACGGCCCCCGGCGCGCGCTTAATCAACCAGCGCAGGGTTGACCCAACGGAGCCATTCGTCGATGCCCTCCCCGGTCTTAGCGGAGACCTCAATCACCTTCACGCCTGGATTGACCTTTTCCAGGTTGGCGCGGAAGAGCTCCATGTCGAAGTCAAGGTACGGGGCAAGGTCCATCTTGTTGATAACCACCACCTGTACAGAGCGGAACATCACCGGGTACTTGACCGGCTTATCCTCCCCCTCGGTGATGGAGTAGACCATTGCCTTGCGAGTCTCACCGACCTCAAACTCAGCCGGACAGACAAGGTTTCCCACATTTTCAATCATGACCAGGTCAAGCGTGGACAGATCCAGCCCCTCGAGCGCGCGGGAGACCATCGGGGCGTCCAAGTGGCATTCACCACCGAATCCGTTGCCCGTGTTCAGCAGCGAAATCTGTGCCCCATAACCCTCCAGGCGGTCGGCATCGAGAGCCGTCTCAATATCGCCCTCGATAATGCCGACGCGCAGCTTTCCCTGCGCAGCCGCCAGTGTCTTCTCCAACAGCGCAGTCTTGCCTGAACCCGGGGAGCTCATCAGGTTGATGGCTTCCACGCCATGCTCAGCAAGCAGCTCGCGATTATGCTCCGCGCGGTGGTCGTTCTCGCTGAAGATGTCCTCGAGGATGGTCACGCGTTCCACGCCGGTTTCATAACCCGAGTGGTCGCCGTGGCTAGTGTCATCGGGATCGGCGAGATGAACGTGGTCATGGCCGTGATGGTGGTCATGGTCGTGGTCATGATGATGGTGGTGATGGTGGTGTGCGTCATCGCCGTCATGCCGGTGGAAACGTCCCATGATAAAACCGTCTTTCCTACTTGTGCGTGTCGACGTCGATGTCGACGATTGTGAACTCTTCCCCCGAGATTACGCGTCCCGGCTTTCCACACGTGGGGCACAGCAGGCCGTCGAGTGGCCCCACCTGTTCGCGATGCCCGTGCGCGCATTCGACAACCGCAGGTACCCAGTCAATATCCAATTTCGCGTCCCCCAAACCGGTATCGCGACTGACGAAATCCCACGCGTATGAAAGGGTTTCTGGCACAACCTGCCGTAGAGCGCCTATCCGCAGGTGCACAGTGCGTACAGTTCGACCTTCGGCTGCTCTCGTGACAACCTTCGCTAACTGCATGCTCAACGCTACTTCGTGCACAATCTCCAAACTAGCAGTGCGAACGGACCCGAGCCGCTTACGTAAAGTTGAATGCATGGAAAAGGCAGGCGCGACCGGGGCGGGGATGGGTACGAGCATTCAACGCATTCGCTGGCGTATCGAAGGTATCGTCCAGGGGGTCGGATTCCGCCCTTTTGTCGCCACCATCGCCCGGCGCGCGGGTCTCGTCGGCTTCTGTGGCAACGATGAGCAGGGCGTATTCATCGAGGTAGAAGGCACGTCGGACGCCCTCGCTGCCTTCCGCAGCCAGCTTTTCACCGAACTGCCGGCGCTTGCCCGCATCATCAATCACTCCGCCGAGCACATCGCGACACTGGGCCATGAGCGCGAGTTCACCATCGTGCCCTCTCGCCACAGCTACTCCGGCCGCGCACTGCTTCCGCCCGACACTGCACTGTGCCCGGACTGCCGCCGTGAGTTTTTCGACCCTACCAACCCGCGCTACCTCTACCCTTTCATCTCCTGCACCAACTGCGGACCGCGCCTGTCCATCATCACTGAACTGCCCTACGACCGCCCGCGCACCACTATGGCGGCCTTTCCGATGTGCACCCCGTGCGAGCGCGAGTACACCGACCCCACCGACCGCCGCTATCACGCTCAGCCAATCAGCTGCTTCGACTGTGGCCCGCGTCTGAGCTGGCACGATGCAGGCGGCACCACCACCGCCACCTCCCGCGAGGAGGTTCTCGCGCTCTTTCGTCGCGCACACGCACTGCTTGACGACGGCGCCCTGCTCGCCGTCAAAGGTATTGGTGGTTTTCACCTGGTCTGCGATGCCACCAATGACGCTGCCTGCGAGAAACTACGGATGCGCAAACGTCGACCCGACAAACCGTTGGCGGTAATGGCCCCCACTGTTGACACTGCTGCCCAACTGGTTGAGTTAACTGAGCAGGAGAAGCGTTTCCTCGACTCCCCTGAGGCACCGATTGTGATTGCACCGAAGCAGCGGTCGGGGCCGCTTTCCAATCTCATCGCACCGGGCCTCGACAGCTTCGGGATTATGCTTCCGTACTCAGGCATTCACCTGCTGCTTTGCGATCGCCCGCTCGTGGTCACCAGCGGCAACCTCAGTGGCGAGCCCGTCTGTACCGACAATGCCGACGCGCTGAAGAAGCTCGGTCACATCGCCGACGCTTTCATCCTCCACGACCGCGAAATCCACGTACCCGTTGAAGATTCGGTTTTCATCGGCACCGCCCCATCGCGCCGGTCCCGCGGCTTCGCTCCCGTCCCCGTTTCAATCACGCCCACCGATTCTCGTAGCCACACTGGCCCTGGCCCTGGCCCTGGCACCAGCGCCCGGAGCACGTCCCAACCCACCATTTTCGCGACCGGCGGAGAGCTGAAGAACACTTTCGCTATCGCGCATGGGGACCTCGCTCACGTCTCTGCGCACATTGGCGACATGGGTTCGTGGGCCAGCCAGAAGGCCTACCAGAGAGCAGTTGACCAGCTCCTTTCCATGCGCGATGCGACCCCGAAAATTGTCGTCTGCGATCTTCATCCGGGCTACGCCACTACCACCTTCGCCGAACGCTTCGCCGCCGAGCACGACATCGAACTCCTCGCAGTTCAGCACCACTTCGCACACGCGCTCTCCCTACTCGCGGAGCACCGTCTCCTCTCCCCCAATGCGGGTCGCGCCGTCGTCGCCACCCTCGACGGCACCGGCTATGGCACCGATGGGTCCATCTGGGGCGGCGAGGTTCTCACGCTCAGTCGCAGTTCCGCAAACTGGGAACGCACCTGGCACTGCCCCACTTTCCCGTTGGTCGGTGGAGATCGCGCCGTCACGCACCCGTGGCGGCTCGCCCTCGGTCTCGCTCATGCTTGGGGGCTTGACGACGACCACCTCCTGCGCAATCTCTCCAACGAGCGCGAAGTAGCCCTGGTTAAAAGCCAGTTGGCGACGGGAGTTGGCACAGTGCAAACGTCTTCTCTCGGCCGCATATTCGATGCCGCCGCAGCTCTGCTGCTTCCTCGCTGGCGCGGTGGCGGGGCCATCAGCTACGAGGCGCAAGCGGCCATGGAGTTGGAGGCAGCGGCGACTCGCTACGTGAGGTCACATGCGGAAGCGCTTGAAGCGGTCAGTTCAGAGACCAAGCCAGTGCCCTTCCAGGACGCCATTCGGGAGGCGGTAGCATCGCCTGACGTTGAGCAGGCCGCATTTGTATTTCACGGTGGGGTCGCGGGTGTCGTCGCCAAGCGATTGGTGCAGGCTGCGGAGGAAGCCGGCACCGATGTTGTCGGCATCAGCGGGGGTTGCGCGAATAATGCGCTGTTGATGGAGCTGCTGCGGCGCGAAGTTGCAGCTGAGGGCATTACTCTGTTGCAGCATCAAATTGTGCCGCCGGGCGATGGCGGATTGAGTCTTGGTCAGGCGGTGGCCGGCCGCCTGCTGGCGGCAACGGGCATGGATGTCTAGCAGATGCGCGGCAGCGGGTCGCCGACCAACATGTCCACCATGCGGGTGCCACCGAATCCGGTGACCAGTACCACGGAAGCGGCGGGCTCGTCCTCGATGGAGCCGATATCACAAGCCTCGGAAGCCCCGGCTGCGTGGAGTGCACTGAGCGCTGCCTCGGATTGCTCGGCGGGGACAACGGCGACGAAGGTACCTTCATTGGCGACGTAGAGCGGATCGATGCCAAGCATGTCACAGGCGCCACGGGTCATGTCACGGACTGCAATGGATTCGTCGTCAAGCACGACACCAAGACCGGTGCCGCGGGCGAGCTCGTTGGCGACCGTGCCGAGGCCGCCGCGGGTGGCATCGCGCATCCAGCGAGTGCCGGGTGCAGCTTCAAGTAGCGCTTCGACCAGACCGTTGACAGCGCGGGTATCGGACTCAATAGGCGCGGCCAGAGCCAAGTCGCCGCGGGCGAGCATGACGGCCATGCCGTGATCGGCGATTGGACCGGAGACGAGGATGCGGTCTCCGGCCTCGATGTTTGCGTAGACAGATCCTGCCGTAGCGGCACCGGCGTAGTCGCCGCGGACCACGCCCACCCCGGCCGTGGTGATGTAGACCTGGTCACCTGCGCCCTTCGGCACAACCTTGGTGTCGCCGGCGACGATGCTCACCCCTGCGGCATCGGCAGCGACGCGCATACTCGCCACAATGCGGCGCAGAGTCGCAATCTCCAGCCCCTCTTCCAGAATGAACGATGCGGTCAGCGCCAGGGGCCTGGCTCCAGCTACCGCCAGATCGTTAATCGTGCCGTTGACGGCCAAATCCCCGATGTCGCCGCCCGGGAACTCGATGGGATTGACCACATAGGAGTCGGTGGACATTGCCAACCGCGCCCCACCATGTGCAGAAGCTGCCGCAGCCTCGACGACGGCATCGGCAGCGAACAGCCCGGAGTCGCCACCCTGCCCTAAAATTTCATTGCCATAGGCGTCGAAAAAGACCTGTTCAACCAGAGCTGCGGAGGCCTTTCCACCGGAGCCGTGTTGCAAGGTGACATAATCGTCGAGAAGCCTGAACGGACGTGCCCGAACGCGACCAATATTGGTGTTTACCTTGGCTTCGTTGGTGTTCAGACGATTCTTCGGCTGCATGCTCACTATCCCTAACTTCACAGCTGGTGGCGGACAAAACTGCTTGCGTCACTCGTCCTTCGAAAACGAGGTTCGCTGCCTCTGATGGTAGTCTCGATAAGTATTGCAAACGAGGAGAAGCGTATGTGTCTTGGTGTCCCTGCCGTCATCACAGAAGTCCACGATGCTGCCCGTGCAACAGTGGAAATTGGTGGCGTCGCACGCATGATTTCCACCGATTTACTTGTTGACGAGAACCTCACCGCCGGTGACTGGGTTCTCGTACATGTCGGTTTCGCCATGAGCAAGATCGACGAGGAAGAAGCCAGACTTTCGCTCCAGCAAATCAAACAGCTAGGCGGCGACACTTACGAGGATGAGCTGGAATCCTTCTCATCGTCACAGATCAACTGAGGGGCTGGACGGCACCATGAAATACGTTGACGAATTCCGCGATCCCGCCGCTGCGAAGAAGCTGCTCGCACGCATTGAACGCGAGGCCACCAAGCTGGAGAAGCCCATCGCGCTGATGGAAGTCTGTGGCGGGCACACGCACACCATTTACCGCTACGGCTTGGAAAACCTCCTACCCGAAAACATCGAGCTGATCCACGGACCCGGCTGCCCCGTCTGCGTCATCCCCATGGGTCGCGTCGACGATGCCATTTGGCTGGCACAGCAGGAAGACGTCATTTTCACGACCTTCGGCGACATGATGCGCGTGCCGGGGTCCGAAACGTCGCTGATGCAGGCACGTGCGCGCGGCGCCGATGTGCGCTTTGTCTACTCGCCTCTCGACGCGCTGAAGATCGCCACCGATAACCCCGATAAGCAGGTCGTTTTCTTCGCCGTTGGGTTTGAGACAACCGCCCCGTCGACTGCCGTGACCATTGAGGCCGCGCGCCGGCAGGGAGTGGAAAACTTCTCCGTATTTTCCAACCACGTACTCATCGAGCCGCCACTGCGCGCCATCGTCAACGGCGGCGAAACCAAGGTCGATGGTTTCATCGGCCCAGGTCACGTGGCTACAACCACCGGCACGGACGCCTTTGAGTTCCTGCCGCGCGAGTTTAATCTGCCAGTGGCGGTCACCGGTTTTGAGCCATTGGATGTGCTCCAGGCCGTCGTCATGCTGCTGGATCAATTCGTCAGCGGCGACGTTGCTGCCGGTAAGTCGCGGGTGGACAACCAGTACGCGCGCGTCGTTCGCTCCTCCGGCAACACCACCGCGCAGAAACTTATGGACCGCGTCTTTTCCCTCCGCGACACCTTCGAGTGGCGTGGCCTCGGCTGGATTGAAAACTCCGGCCTCGGCATCTCTGAGGAATACGCGGCATTCGACGCCGAGCGCCGTTTCCAGGTGCCGGGGCGCCGTATCCCAGATCCCGTGACCTGCGAATGCGGCTCTGTGCTCACCGGCCACATCAAGCCCTGGCAGTGCGCGGTCTTCGGCACCGCCTGCACCCCGGCGACCCCCATCGGCACCTGCATGGTCTCCCCCGAAGGCGCTTGTGCGGCGTACTACAACTTCGGCCGCATCGATCGGAAGGTCACCGAGAACCTGGCGAAATCCCGCCGCTAGTTACTCCGTAATTCCCGCACGCGCGAGCGCTGCCACCGCCTGCTTTACGACGGGCGCGTCAATCATCTCGCCATCGAGCTGAAAGGCGCCAGTGTGCGTACCTGCGTGATCGACAATCTTCCGGGCGCGGGCGAGCGTTGCTTCCGACGGCTTATATGCCTTGCGCACCGGCGGCACCATCGCCGGGTGGATGCAGGCCGTAGCCAGGAAACCACAGCCCACGGCATCGAGAGCCTCTAGGTACTGGCCGCGCTCATCGCGAAAGTCAGTATGAACGGCATCAATGGCGGCAATACCCGCCGCAGCTGCATGCACCTGAACGAGTGCACGAGCCAATCGCTGCGGATCGCGGTAGTGGCGACGAGGGTTTTCATCCACACTCTGGCGCGAGGACACGCCACCGAGTTCGGCGGTCAGGTCTTCGGCGCCCCAGAACAGACCCACAACGTCCGGGTGCATGGCAATCTGCTGGATATTAATCATGGCCTGCGGGGTTTCAATCATCGCGATGATCTTCAACCCTTCGAGCTCTGCGGGGATGGAGTCTCGAATCTTGGGCACCATGACGATGTCGTAGTCACATGCACGGGCAAAGGCGACATCCTCCGCGAAGGTCGGAGTCCCGGGACCGGTGATCCGAAGAATAGTCGTCTCCGGGTCGAGCGGATTGTTGATGATGTTCGCACGTGCCTGCTCGTGATTGTCAACGGCAGCGCCGTCTTCCAGGTCAATGATGACCATGTCCGATCGTTCAGCAGCTTTCTGGAAACGTTCCGGACGGTCAGCCGGGGCGAAGAGTAGCGCCGGGCCAGAGGGAAGCCAAGGGAAGGTCTGTTCACCATCGAGGGAGCTAAAGCCTGTCATAGCTCCTAACCTAATTGAAAACTCGAATCACCTTCGCGCAGGGGCTCCCCCAGGAGACAACAAAACCCGCGTTGTGGCATCCATAGAGTGGAAACCACAACGCGGGCTTGCTGAGTTTTCAGCCTTTGGCGATTAGTCGCGGTACAGCAGCAGCGCATCGCCCTGACCGCCGCCACCGCACAGGGACACACCAGCGCGACCCGAACCGCGACGGTTCAGCTCCATCGCAGCGGTCAGAGTCAGGCGGGCACCAGAGCAGCCAATCGGATGGCCGAGGGCAATCGCGCCACCGTGGATGTTGGTCTTCTCCAGCGGGTAGTCCAGCTCACGCAGGGACTTGACGGCCACCGCACCAAATGCCTCGTTGATCTCGATGAAGTCGAGCTCCTGCGCGTCCCACTCAGCGCGACGCAGGGCCTCCTTCAAAGAGTCCGCAGGCTGAGCGTGCAGGGAGTTATCCGGACCTGCGGTCTGGCCAGCCTTGCCCACAACTGCGAGGTAGTCCAGGCCGTGCTTTTCTGCGTAAGCACGCGATGCCAGCACAACTGCTGCGGCACCGTCGGAAATCGGCGAGGAGTTACCGGCAGTGATGGTGCCGTTTTCCTTCAGGAAGACCGGGCGCAGCTTAGCCAGGGTCTCCACCGTGGTCTCCGGGCGAATGCCCTGGTCGGTGTCGACAACTACCGGGTCACCCTTGCGCTGCGGAATCTCGATTGGAGCGATTTCCTGCGCGAAAATACCGTCTTCCTGCGCCTTAGCCGCACGCTGGTGAGAAGCGGCCGCAACCTCGTCCTGCTGCTCGCGGCTAATGCCGAGGTCGCTGTTCGGACCGTCGGTAAGCGTACCCATGGACACACCATCGAAGGAGTCGACCAGACCGTCGCGCTCCAAGGTGTCCTCCAGCTTCAGCGCACCGAAGGACTGGCCCTGACGAACACCGCGTGCAACGTGCGGAGCGTGCGTCATGGACTCCTGACCGCCTGCAACGACGACGTCTGCATCACCGAGACGAATCAAGCGAGCGGCGTGAATGACAGCGTTTAGGCCCGAGAGGCAGACCTTGTTAACGATCTCAGCGGTCGTATTCCATGGCAGACCTGCTTTAATGGCGACCTGTCGAGCCGGGTTCTGGCCAGCACCTGCGAGAATCACCTGGCCCAGAACGACGTGCTGAACCTCTTCCGGGGCAACGCCGGAACGCTGGACAGCGTGCTTGACAGCATGTGCGCCGAGTTCGACGGAAGTCAGCGGTGCCAGCTGGCCGAGCAGCTTGCCCTGCGGGGTGCGGGCACCAGCGAGGATAACGACATCATTCGGGCTGGGAGCTGGAAGGTTACTCATGGATGGATTCTCCTAAGTCAAAACTGATGAGTGTGGACTGACCATGATTGCTGCGTATTTAATTCTCGAGGTCAACCACGTATGCGGCTTCGGTGTTGGCCTCGATATCTGCCAGCGTCACCCCAGGTGCCAGCCTGCGTAGCACCAGGTGATCATCAGCGACATCGAAGCTTCCCAGGTTGCTAATAATCCTTTTCACTACTTTTGCACCTGTGAGGGGCAGTTCGCAGGCTTTTACCAATTTTGGTTTGCCATCTTTGGAAACATGATCGGTCAAAACCACCACTCGAGGGGTACCAGCGACCAAGTCCATCGCACCGCCCATGCCCTTGACCATCTTTCCCGGAATCATCCAATTGGCCAGGTCACCGCACTGGCTCACCTCCATCACACCCAACACGGCCATTTTCACGGCACCGCCGCGAATCATGCCGAAGCTGGTGGCGGAGTCGAAGATTGCCGCGCCCGGCACCAATGTCACGGTCTGCTTCCCCGCATTGATGAGGTCAGCATCCTCTTCACCTTCATATGGGAAGGCACCCATTCCCAGAATTCCGTTTTCGCTCTGCAGCAGAACGCGCACACCTTCGGGAATATGGTTTGCCACCAGTGTCGGAATGCCGATGCCCAGATTCACATAGTCGCCATCGCGCAGCTCTTCAGCGGCCTGCTGTGCCATCTCGTCACGGCTCCAGCCCTTGTCCATAATTGTCTTCGCAGGTGCCATTTAAATCTCCTCCCCTGCTGCCGCGTCACCGGCATCGTGGCTGGAATCGGTATTGCGTGGCCGAGTTGTGCGCTTTTCAATGAGCTTCTCGCGTCCGTCACCGCGAACGATGTGCTGGATATACACACCCGGAGTCATCACCAGATCCGGGTCGATCTCGCCGCGGCCAAGCAAGTGCTCCACCTCTGCAACGGTCACCTTGCCGGATGCTGCGCACAGCGGGTTGAAGTTCTGCGCGGTCCGGCGATAGACAAGGTTGCCGTCAATATCGCCGTGGTAGGCGTGCACCAGGCCGATGTCGGCAACGATGCCACGCTCCTGCACGTAGGTCTGTCCGTCGAAGTCGGCGTGGGGCTTGCCCTCCGCAACGAGCGTGCCGACGCCGGTTGCGGTGTAGAACGCGGGAATACCTGCGCCCCCTGCGCGAAGTCGCTCTGCCAGCGTTCCCTGAGGAGTGAACTCCACCTCGATTTCTCCTTCGAGGTACTGGCGGGCAAACTCCTTGTTCTCGCCGACATAGGAAGCCACGACCTTTGCCACCTGCTTGTTCTCCAGCAGAATGCCGAGCCCAGTGCCGTCAATGCCCATGTTGTTGGACACGATGGTGAGGTCTTTTGCCCCGGAGTCGCGCACGCCCTCGATGAGGGTATATGGCACACCACACAAGCCAAAGCCGCCGACTGCCAGGGTCATTCCATCAGTGACGAGGCCTGCGACAAGCTCGCGGCCGGTCTGATCAGTTGTTTTTGACATTGTTCTACACCCAGCCCAGGATTCGCGGAGCCATCTCACGCATCTCGACCTTGCGAACCTTGCCCGACGCGGTCATCGGGAACTCCTCGACGACGTGGACGTAGCGCGGAATCTTGTGACGCGACAGCTTGCCGTGGGCAAAGGCCGCCACATCGTCAGCGGTGAGGTCTTCCACATCGTCGTGCAGAATTACCCATGCCATGATCTCTTCGCCGTACTTGTCATCCGGCACGCCGATGACCTGTGCATCGACAACAGCCGGGTGGGTGAACAGGAACTCTTCAATCTCGCGCGGGTAGATGTTCTCACCACCGCGGATGAGCATGTCCTTAATACGTCCGGTGATGGACAGGTAGCCCTCGTCGTCAAGTACACCCAAGTCGCCGGTGTGCATCCAACCGTCGGTGTCGATGGCCTCGGCGGTCTTTTCCGGGTGCTCCCAGTACTCCTTCATAACGGAGTAACCGCGAACGACAACCTCGCCCTGTTCACCTCGCGGCAGCGTCTCGCCCGTTTCTTCACAAATGATGCGGGCTTCCAAGTGCGGCATGATCTGGCCGACGGTGTTGACGCGCTTTTCCAGCGGGGAATCCGCGCGGGTCTGGAAGGACACCGGCGAAGTCTCGGTCATGCCGTAACAGATGGCAATCTCACGCATATTGAGCTTGTCCATCACATCACGCATGGTCTTCGACGGGCACGAGGTACCTGCCATCACACCTGTGCGCAGCAGCGACAGGTCGTAAGGGGAGCCGTATTCCTCCTGGTCGTGGGCTTCTTCAAGCTCATTGATGAACATCGTCGGCACGCCGTAGAGGCTGGTGGCCTTGGCCGAGTGCACAGCCTTGAGTGTTTCACGCGCCTTAAACGACGGGGCCGGGATGACAATAGCGGCACCGTGGGTGAAGGCGGCGAAGGTGCCAATCACCATGCCGAAGGTGTGGAAGAACGGCACCGGCACACAGATGCGGTCGGTCTCGGTGTAGCCCAACAGCTCACCGATGAAGTATCCATTGTTCAGCAGGTTGCGGTGCGTTAGCGTAGCGCCCTTGGGAAAGCCTGTCGTGCCCGAGGTGAACTGGATGTTGATTGGATCATCCGGCTTCAGCTGGGAGGTGTACTCGCTCAGGTCGTCGATTTCGCTGTGCATGTGCTCGTACCATTCGGACGAACCGAAGTAAATGACCTTGTCCAAGCGCACACCGCGCTGCTTGGAGGCCTCAATCAGCATGGTTCGGTAATCGGAGTCCTTGTAGCGGCGAGCGGCAAACACCATACGCACACCTGCCTTTTCCAGCACGTAGTTCAGTTCGTGCTGGCGGTAAGCCGGGTTGATGTTGACCAGCACCAGGCCGATGTGGTGGCAGGCGTACTGCACCACGGTCCACTCCCAGCGGTTGGTGGACCAAATGCCGATGCGGTCTCCTGGACGGTAGCCCTCCCGGATGAAAGCGCTGGCCAGGCGCAGAACCCGGTTATAGAAACGCTCAAAGGTAAAGGAGACATCCGCGTAGACGTCAACGACGGCGTCGCGGGAAGGAAATTTCTCCACAATCGCACGCAGGTTCTCACCGAGGGTCTCATCGCGAAGTGGAGCGGCGCCTTGCTCGACACCGGCGCCGAACACGTGGCTCATCTTGTTGCCATCGGCATCGACAACATCCTTGCCGTATGGTGCCGGCACAGTGGTGAAGCCCTCCGGCAGCTTCGAAGGATCAGCAGTGCGCTGTTCTGCGTGGTTCTTCAATGTCGCGGTCATGGGGAGATCTCCTTGGTTTAAGTGACTCCGCAGAGTGCGGAGTGTGTGAGAGGAAAATGTGTTCTTTAGGGGGATAAATCAGTGGTCGTTACCGGCCGTGGGACTAACCGGTTACAGCAGCTCGCCGAGCAATGGCTTCTGCTTGACGGAAGAGCGGCGCATCCACCATCTGGCCGTCAAAGCTGAAGGCACCGGTGTTCTTTTCCGCTTCCGCCAAGAGCCGACGCGCCCAATCAATCTCCTCGTCGCTGGGGCGGTAAGCCTTGCGGATTGTCGGGACCTGACCGGGGTGGATACAGACGGTGGCGGCAAATCCCAACGCAGCGGCATCTGCGGCCTCCGCAGCTAGCCCATTTGCGTCGGAGATATTGACGTAGATGGAATCCAGACTGGCCTTACCGTGCGCCGCTGCAGCCAGGTGAACGTGGCTGCGGGTATGTACCGCCACACTGCGGTAGCTACCCGCATGGATACGGCCCGGCGCGAGTGCAGCCTCTGCTTCGCTAAAGCGTGATGACGTTCCCGCCAATCCCGCCACCAGGTCCTCTGCGCCCCAGAACAGTGCAACGACACCATCGGCCTGCGCCAGCTCTTCGGCGCGCATGACCCCAAGCGGAGTTTCAATAAGGGCAATGACCTGGGTCTTCTCCCCCAGTGCCGCTACCAACTCATCCACTTGCTGAGCCGAGGAAGCCTTGGGCAGCATCACCTGGCGGAAAGCGGTGCCACGCAGCATGTCAATATCCGCTGCGTAGTCCTCAACCTCCGGTGGATTGACACGCACAATCGTGCGGGCCGGGTCGAGGTCACAGGAGGCGATATCCTCGCGGGCAGCCTCACGGTTTTCTGCGCGACAGCCGTCCTCCAGGTCCAGAATCACCATGTCGGCACGGTCAGCAGCTTTAGCGAATCGTTCCGGCCTGTCTGCCGGCGCAAACAGAATTGCAGGGCCCAGCGGCTGCCAGGATTTATGCGTAGACATGAGCCACTCACTTCCCCGCTGAAGCTGCGTTCTCGGAGCCGTCGTCAAGCGAAGTCGGTGCGCATTGGACGAGCGTGGACCGGACGGCGCGGCAGACGATCGTGCCGTCCTGATTGCGACCGATGTGCTCGAGCTCGACAATGCCCTGGTTGGGGCGAGACTTGGACCGACGCTTGTTACGGCAGACGGTCTCTGCATACAGGGTGTCGCCGTGGAACATCGGTGCGGGAAACGCCACTTCGGTGAAGCCGAGGTTGGCGACGATGGTGCCGAGCGTCAGCTGCCCGACGGACAGCCCGACAACCGTCGACAGCGTCCACATGGAGTTGACCAGACGCTCGCCGCCGAATCCCGGCTGCTGGCTCGACCAGTGCGCATCCAGATGCAGTGGCTGGGTGTTCATGGTCAGCGTCGTGAAGAGGACGTCATCGGTTTCAGTGACGGTTCGCCCCGGACGGTGCAGGTAGCGCGCGCCGACCTCGTACTCTTCGAACCACAGTCCGCGCTGGACGACGTCGTGGGTGACTTCGGTTGCGTTGTTGTCAGCCATTTTTACAGCCCCAATCCACGTGCGATCAGCATGAGCTGAACTTCGGTGGTGCCCTCGCCAATCTCCAGAATCTTGGAGTCGCGGTAGTGACGTGCCACGCGGTACTCGTTCATGAATCCGTAGCCACCGAAAATCTGTGTCGCGTCGCGCGCGTTGTCCATCGCTGCCTCGGAGGCGATCATCTTGGCGATGTACGCTTCACGACGGAAATCTGCGCCCGCGGCCATCTTTGCGGCTGCGTCGTACCACGCCATGCGTGCGGCATGCGCACGCGCTTCCATTCGTGCGATCTTGAAGGAAACAGCCTGATACTCGCCAATTGCACGGCCCATGGACTGACGTTCCTTGGCGTGACGGACCGACTCATCGACACAGCCCTGGGCGGCACCGGTGGCAAGCGCTGCAATCGCGACTCGGCCCTCCGCCAAGATGGACAGGAAGTTAGCGAAGCCGCGTCCACGGGTGCCCAGCAGGTTCTCCTGGGGGACGCGGACATCGGTGAAGGTCAGTGGGTGGGTGTCGGAGGCATTCCAACCGACCTTGTCGTAAGCCGGTTCCGCGACAAAGCCCTCCGTGCCACTCGGGACGATGATGGTAGAAATCTCCTTCTTTCCATCGTCCTTCTGGCCGGTGACTGCGGTGACAGTAACCAGCGAAGTAATATCCGTGCCGGAGTTGGTGATGAACTGCTTGGCACCGTTGATGACGAAATCATCGCCGTCTTCACGGGCGTTGGTGCGGGTGGCACCGGCGTCGGAACCTGCATCCGGCTCGGTGAGACCAAAACCGGCGAGCTTCTTACCAGCAGTCAGCTCGGGCAGGTAGGTCTCCTTCTGCTTGTCATTGCCGAAGTGGAAGATCGGCATGGCACCTAGGCCAACGCCCGCTTCCAGGGTGATAGCGACCGACTGATCGACCTTAGCCAGCTCCTCCAGAGCGATACCGAAGGACAGGTAGTCGCCGCCCATTCCACCGACTTCCTCAGGGAATGGCAGACCGAACAGGCCCATTTCTCCCATCTGCGAGACAATCTCGTACGGGAAGGTGTGGTTGCGGTCGTGCTCGGCGGAAACCGGATCGACAACTTCGTTGGCAAATTCGCGAACTACTTTCTGCAGTTCCACGTATTCGTCGTCGAGGATGGCGGTTGCAATCTTGGTGCTTTCGGACATGATGAGTGCTCCTTAAAGATTTTGTAGGTGTAGGACCTGATTGGTGCGTTTTGTGTGGGCTTTTATTCTTCGGCTTCGGCCACGGTGATGACGGCCAGCTGCTGGTCACCGGCGACCTGATCGCCCGGCGCGACGGTGAAGCTAACCTCACCTGCAATTTCGGCAGTGAGAGTGTGCTCCATCTTCATGGCCTCCATGACCAACAGAGCCTCACCAGCTTCGACGCGGGCTCCCTCCTCCACCGCCAACGCGATAATCGCGCCGGGCATCGGAGCTTGGATGACGCCAGAGCCGCCTGCATCGGCTTCGGCACCGGTGGTGACTACCTCGGTGCGGGGCAATACCCAGGTGCCGTGGGCACCGGCGACGACGTACTCTTCGTGGTTCGCCGACCCCGCATTGTCGATGGTCTCGACCAGGAAGTGCTGTGCGACTCCGTCGCGGACGATGCGCAGATGTTCCCCGTCGCGAAAGACCGAAACTTTGTAATTTCGCGGTTCTGGAACGTCGATATCTTCGTTCTCCGCTTCGGCCGACAGACCTGCGACTACGTCACCGACAACGACGTCAGCACTCGCCGGGGTGCCCACAATCGAGATCAGACGCGAGTCCTCCCCTGCCCCAAAGCGAATGCGCTGCGCGGCAGGCGCACTGGCACGCCAGCCATCCGGGGTCAGCCACGGTGAGTCGGTGGCTTGTTCAAAGCGGGAAGTCAGCCAGTCCATCGCAGCGGCGAGGTAGACATCGTCCGGTGTTTCGGAGGTGGCGAAGCCTTCCGCCACGCGGTCGAGCAGACCGGTATCAAGATCGCCGGCGCGAACCTCGGGGACGTTCAGCAGGTAGCGACAAAAGTCGATATTGACTCCGACACCTGCGACAACGGTGTCTCCGAGCGCTCGGTCCAACCGCTCGAGCGCCTGCTCACGGTTTTCCCCATGGGAGATGATCTTCATCAACATCGGGTCATAGAGAGATGAGACCTCGGAACCGTCGACAATGCCGGAATCCACCCGGATTCCCGCCCCGCTCGGCTCGACGACACGTGTGACCGTGCCACCGGTGGGCAGGAATCCCGCCGCCGGGTCTTCGGCATACACGCGAGCTTCAATCGAGTGACCGGTGAGAGTTACATCTTCCTGAGCAACCGGCAGTGGGCGTCCCGAGGCAATGTCAACCTGCAGCGCCACCAGATCCAGGCCGGTGACCTGCTCAGTCACGGGGTGCTCAACCTGCAGGCGCGTATTCATCTCCATGAAGAAGAACGACGACGGGTCCTTCGCCGGCACAATGAACTCCACCGTGCCCGCGCCGACGTAGCCGACCGAGCGGGCCGCGTCACAGGCCGCTTCACCAATTGCGCTGCGCGTTTCCTCATCCAGCAGAGGGCTCGGTGCTTCCTCGATGACCTTCTGATGGCGTCGCTGCAGCGAGCACTCACGCTCGCCCAAGTGGATTACATTGCCGTGTTTATCTGCGAGAATCTGCACCTCGATATGCCGCGGGGTGTCGACGAAGTGCTCGATGAACAGGGAGTCATCGCCGAAGGCACCCGCCGCTTCACGACGGGCCGTCGCGAGCGCAGCCGGCAGGTCAGCAGCGTTTTCCACGCGGTGCATCCCCTTGCCGCCACCGCCTGCCGACGGCTTAATCAGTACCGGAAAGCCAATCGATGGGGCTGCCTCAATGAGGTCCTCGTCGCTAAGCCCGGGGCGAGACAGACCCGGCACGGTGGGAACATCGCGGGCTTCGACGGCAGCGCGGGCGGAGATTTTGTCACCCATGGTGTTGATGGCACTGGCCGGTGGGCCAATGAATTCAATACCTGCTTCCTCACAGGCGGTCGCGAAGTCTGCGTTTTCAGACAGAAAGCCGTAACCGGGGTGGATTCCGTCTGCGTCGCAGCGGCGAGCGGCATCGATAATCTTGTCGATAACCAGGTAGGACTCACGTGCCGGAGATGGGCCAATGTGGATGGCCATATCCGCCATGCGGACGTGAGGGGCGTCGGCATCGGCATCCGAGTAGACCGCGACGGAGCGAATTCCGTTGTCACGAAGGGTTCGAATAATGCGGCAGGCAATCTCCCCGCGGTTTGCGACCAATACGGTACTCAGGCTGCCGCCAGCTGCGTGGGGCTGCGTGTTGTGCGCTGTCATGTGCCCTGTGTTTCCTTTCCAGAAAATGCGGTGTCGAGAGTTTTTAGCTGGTTACTACATGCGGAAGACGCCGAAGCCCTGTTCATCCAGGGGCGCGCCACTTGCCACATCGAGGGCCATGCCAAGAATTCGGCGGGTATCTGCGGGATCGATGACACCGTCATCCCACAGGCGAGCCGATGAGTAATAGCAGTGCGACTGGCGCTCAAACTGCTCGCGGATCGGAGCTTCAAACTCCTCCTGCTCTTCCTGCGACCAGCTCTCACCTGAGCGTTCAATCTGGTTGCGACGAACCGTCGACAGCGTCATCGCCGCCTGTGGACCGCCCATGACGGAAATGCGAGCATTCGGCCACATCCAGAGGAAGCGCGGCGAATATGCGCGACCGCACATGGAGTAGTTGCCGGCGCCGAAGGCACCACCGATGACTACGGTGAACTTGGGCACGCGGGTGGTAGCCACGGCGTTGACCATCTTGGCGCCGTGCTTTGCGATACCGCCGGCCTCGTATTCGCGACCAACCATGAAGCCCGTGGTGTTCTGCAGGAATACCAGTGGGATGCCGCGCTGATCACACAGCTCGATGAAGTGCGCGCCCTTCTGCGCAGATTCCGCGAAGAGAATGCCGTTGTTGGCGATAATGCCGACGCGGTGGCCGTGGATGCGGGCGAAAGCAGTGACCAGGGTCGTACCAAATTCGGCCTTAAACTCCTGGTATTGACCTCCATCCACAATAATTTCAATAACCTCGTGAACGTCGTAAGGCACTTTGGCATCGACGGGGACGACATCGTAAAGATCGGTCTGGTTGCGAGTCGGCGAGACGGTGGATTCTGTGTCCCACGGAACTTCCGGGTCCTTGGGGAGCGTTGCGACGATATCGCGGACACGACGCAGTGCGTCGGCATCGTTAACCGCGAGGTGGTCAGTAACGCCGGAGGTCTTGGAGTGCAGTTCGCCGCCACCGAGTTCCTCTGGTGTGACATCTTCACCAGTTGCAGCCTTAACCAGTGGCGGGCCTGCCAGGAAGATGGTGCCCTGGTTTTTCACAATGACCGCTTCATCGCTCATCGCCGGCACATAGGCGCCACCGGCGGTACAGGATCCCATCACGGCGGCAATCTGCGGAATCCCGCGAGCGGAAAGGTTGGCCTGGTTGTAGAAAATGCGACCGAAATGATCGCGATCAGGGAAAACTTCATCCTGGTTGAGAAGCATGGCCCCGCCGGAGTCGACCAGGTAAATGCACGGCAAGTGGTTAAGGCTGGCAATCTCCTGTGCGCGCAGGTGCTTCTTGACAGTCAACGGGTAGTACGTTCCGCCGGAAACGGTTGCGTCATTGGCTACAACCAGGCAGCGACGACCTTCGATGATGCCAATGCCGGCGATGACGCCAGCAGCCGGAACCTTGCCGCCATACATTTCGTGGGCCGCTAGCGGTGCGACCTCAAGGAAAGGGCTGCCGGGGTCAAGCAGTTGGTTGATGCGCTGACGTGGCAGCAGCTTACCGCGGGAAATATGGCGAGCACGGGCACGTTCGGAACCACCGCGTGCTGTTGTGCTAAGCAGCTCTTTGAGCTCTGCGACGAGCTCTTCGTGGCGCTGTCGGTTGGTCAATGCTGGAGCGTGAGTCATGGGCGAAATACTTTCCGTTAATGACTATTAACTTTCTTGACGAAAAGATTAATGTGACCCCAGTCACCTCACAACAAATTTTGTTTCTTAGACCACACTTTCACCCCCGGAAGTCTTTTATGCAGCTTGAAATACACACCTCTCCCCGAGGTCGCAACATGTTTCCAATAGAGATTTATGTTTCCCCTAGAAATCTGTTTCGGGGGTGAATTCAACTGAATGTGAGCGCCCTGCACCGCACAACAAAGCCGCCTGACCTCACACTGCTGAGCACAGTGAGGCCAGACGGCAGAAGAATGAATACGGATTATTGGTTGTTAATGCCCAGCGCAGCGAGGGCCATCTCAAAGGCATTTTCCCTTGTCGCCTCGGGGCCCGCCCATTTGAGCACATGCCTGGAAGAGTTAATCAACCCAGCGGTGAGCTGGACTTTAAGCTGCGCCTCGTCGGAGGTGAGTTCGGGCTGTAGTTCACGCAGAGCGTCCACCCATAAGACCATGTAAAGACGCTGCAAGGAACGCACTTTTGCGCTCTGCTCTGGCGCCAGATTTCCCCCTTCGCGCTCTTGGACACGAATGCGATCGGGCTCCGTGACTGCAAAATGCACGTGATGCGCAAGGAGGCCCCGAAGAGTCTCCTCTGGCTCCCAATCATTGCTCTTTGCTCGATCGAGAACTGCTCGCGCACCATCGACAAGTCGGATAGAAATATCGATGAGGATCTGCGCCAACAGCTCTTCCTTGCCGCTGAAGTAACGGTAAAGAGCTGGGCCAGAAATGCCGACAGCGGAGCCAACATCCTCCAACCGAGTCTGATGAAACCCTCGGTCGGCCAGGATCGCAGCAGCAGCGGAGAGAATCTCTGCTTCTCGACGCCGTCGCGCTTCGGTTCTACGTGACATAAGCCCTTATGTTAAACGCATTGGAGCCATTTCGTCTGCATAATTATCACCAGCGCCTGCCCTCAGCGTGTGTTCACATAGACCACGGCTCGACAACAGACACACATCCTCGCCCACAGGTCCCCACACGTCCGGGTAGAGAAAAACCGCCGAGGTGACAGTTAGCACCGCGGCGGTTAGCCCCTAATCCAGTAAGGAATTAGTGGAAGAAGTGACGAGTACCTGTCATGTACATGGTGACGCCAGCTTCCTTGGCAGCAGCTATGACCTCTTCGTCACGGATGGAACCACCTGGCTGGACAACTGCCTTCACACCGGCATCAATCAGGACCTGCAGACCGTCAGCGAACGGGAAGAAGGCATCGGACGCAGCGTAGGCCCCCTGAGTACGGTTTTCTCCGTCGGCAAGCGTATTTGCGCGCTCAACGGCGAGCTTTGCGGAGTCCACGCGGTTGACCTGGCCCATGCCGACGCCGACGGTGGCGTTGTTCTTGGACAGCAGGATGGCGTTGGACTTCACAGCGCGGACGGAGCGCCATGCAAACTCGAGCTCAGCCAGCTCTTCAGCATTCAATGCCTCGCCGGTGGCCAGCTCCCAGTTCTCCGGCTTATCACCCTCTGCCTGGTAAGTATCCGGATCCTGGGTGAGCAGACCACCCGAGATAAACTTGTTCTCGGTTGTCGGTGCTTCGTACTCGGCGACGAGAATACGCAGATTCTTCTTGGCCTTCAGCACCTCAACGGCACCGTCTTCGTAGGACGGAGCGACGATGACCTCGGTGAAGATGTCCTTGACCTGTTCGGCCATCTCAACGGAGACCTCGCGGTTGACGGCAATGACACCGCCGAATGCGGACATCGGGTCACATGAGTGAGCTGCGCGGTGAGCTGCGGCGATGGACTCATCCGAGACTGCGATGCCGCACGGGTTAGCGTGCTTGATGATTGCCACACACGGGCGCTCGTGATCCCAGGCGGCACGCCATGCGGCGTCGGCATCCTGGTAGTTGTTGTACGACATCTCCTTGCCGTTCAGCTGCTTGGCGTTTGCCAGCCCCTTGGTACCAATGCGGGTCAGAGTTGCCGACTGGTGAGAGTTCTCGCCGTAGCGCAGCGGAGTCGGAGTGGATCCCTCAGCGCCACCGAGCTGCTCAACAAACCAGTTGGACACAGCTGCGTCGTAATCAGCGGTGTGCAGGAATGCGTCGCGAGCGAACTCACGGCGCTGCTCGAGGGTGAAGCCGCCTTCCTTCACGGCGGTAGCGACATCGCCGTAACGAGCCGGGTCGACGACGATGGCAACCGACGGGTGGTTCTTCGCCGCAGCGCGAACCATCGACGGGCCTCCAATGTCGATCTGCTCCACGCATTCGTCGTAGGAAGCGCCCGAGGCAACGGTCTCCCGGAACGGGTACAGGTTAACGACAACGAGCTGGAAAGCCTCCACACCGAGCTCCTTCAGCTGAGCCAGGTGGTCTTCCTTGCGGGTATCAGCCAGAATGCCGGCGTGAACACGCGGGTGCAGCGTCTTCACGCGGCCCTCGAGGCACTCCGGGAAACCAGTGAGATCCTCAACCGGGGTCACAGGCACGCCAGCTGCAGCAATCTTGCCAGCCGTGGAACCGGTGGAAACGATTTCCACGCCAGCCTCGTGCAGGTCGCGAGCCAGCTCCTCGAGCCCAGTCTTGTCGTAGACGCTAATCAGAGCGCGCTTGATCGGTTTACGCTGCGTGTTGTCGTTGGTCATTTCAGATAAGCCTTTCGTCCGTCACGCTCAATTCCGTGATCGGCAATCGAGTGCAATACATCAACCAGGAGTCGGCGTTCGACAACCTTGATTCGTTCGTGCAGGGTCTCCACCGTGTCGTCGTCCTCGACGGCCACTGGCTGTTGCGCCAGAATCGGCCCGGTGTCCACTCCATTATCAACGATATGCACGGTCGTGCCGGTGA
The DNA here is from genome assembly GCF_001076435.1 of Corynebacterium sp. 401_CJEI. Taxonomy (NCBI): domain Bacteria; kingdom Bacillati; phylum Actinomycetota; class Actinomycetes; order Mycobacteriales; family Corynebacteriaceae; genus Corynebacterium; species Corynebacterium sp. 401_CJEI. The sequence continues at coordinate 162,023 of NZ_JVIP01000018.1, read as the reverse complement.
CCTTCACCCCGTAGTCAAGTGCATCCGGTACCGCACGCGCCCCTGGGAAGGACGGCAGCAGCGCTGGGTGCGTATTAATGATGCGATTGCTGTAGGCCTCCACAAATGATGGCCCCAGAATGCGCATGAAACCCGCCGAGACAACGATATCCGGCGAAAAACTGTTCACGGCCTCTAAAACACGAATATCCCAACCTTCTCGGTCCTTCTTTGCCTCAGCATCGAAAGGCACCCGAAAAGTTGGGATATTGAGGTTTTGAGCCCTCTCCAGCGCCGGACAATCCTTGTCCGAACCAACCGCGACAATCTGAACCTTTTCAGCGTCCAGCAGTTCCAGCATCGACTGCAAAAGGGAGCCCAGGCCAGAGGCCAGGACTACGATGCGGAGCTGCTTGCTGGAGGAATTATTGTGCGAAATTTCTGCGACGGGCTGTGCTTCAGTCACGGCGTTTAGCTTACCCAGCCCGGCAGAGACCCCAAATTCCGCTCCCCCTAAGTTGGCTTAGCTCTTTTGGCTTGACGACGGTTCCCCGTCGCCGCCTTCCTCCGAGTCTTCGGTGTCCTCATCGGATTCGTCCTCGTCGGTCGCATCTACTTCGCCCGATGCTTCTCCGCCTGCGGCGCTTTCTGAATCCTCTTCAGAGTCGTCCGATTCCTCAGCGTCTTCTGAAGTGTCTTCAGACTCAGCACCGGACTCTGATTCCTCCTCTGTGTCGGACTCGGCTTCGTCTTCGGAGGTCGCTTCATCTTCGGAGGTCGCTACGACTTCCCCGTCGACAATCTCCTCCGACTCCTCCGAACCGCTCCCGTCATTGTCGGACTTATCGGCGTCGCCGGCATCCTCAGCCTCAGCATGACCGTTTCCATCTCCCGCAGGCTTCGGCGGGAACTTCTCGGCGGCCACTTCCGAGACTCCCTTGTCCCTACCAAGTGACGGCACACCGGTCATCGCAACAACCACGATGGCCCCCGGAACAACCAGCCACATCGAGCCGAGCAGTCCAGTCAGCCACCAGGAGGCACCGGCCCACCCAAAGATGCCAACCTCACCGCCGAGCAGCCAAGCCAGCCCCATGAGGAAGATGATCGACCACACGGCAGCGAGAACGACGACCAGGTAGGGCTGCTTCGGTGCAGATTTCTTCAGGAATGCCACGACGCGCCAAGCCGCAACGGCTGGCGGTAGCACAATCAGCACTCCGAAAGCCCAGTGCACCAGCGACTGAGGCATGGCAGCCAAAATCGGCAGCGGTGGCAGCTGAGCCGGGTGCACTGCGAACAGCCCAGCCTCCGCTGGCCCAAACGTCGATTTTCCGCCCACCAGCACACCGACAGCACCGAAGGCCACATTTGGCAGGTACAGCAGCGAGAGGCCGCTGACCGCAACACTTTCACCGACGGTATCCGTGATTGCAAATGTCTCTGCCAGCAACTCTCGATGCCAAATCAGCGAAACGAGTGTCACCACAACACCGGCCAGCCACAGCCATGCCACGTAGCTGCCCGCCAGACGGGCCGACCCGAGCAACCACTCCGGCAGCTTCCGGCGCAGCAGTAGTGCACGCAGCAACCGCTGCCCCATTCCCAGCACCAAGGCCACGAGATTTACAAGCAGCGCGGCTGCAATCGCAAGGCCGAAACTAGGGGTCTGAACGCGGGGAAACACCTTCGACGCGTCGTAAAGCATGAGCCACGCGATGATGGTGAGAACAATGGGCGTGCCCAGATACGCGCCGACCAACGCGCGGACATCCTTGATGCTGATGCGGTCAGCGACTTCGCGGCGTACACGCCAGGCGATGAACAACACCATCAGCACCGCGGGCAGTGCTGGTGTGAGCCCCAGCGTCGTGCCGTTAAAACGGAACGGCGCGAGGTTAAAGATCATCCACATCGACGCGATACTCGCTGGAAGCGGAGACATTCCAGCGCCACTGACGATGACGCCAATCAGAGCTACCGAGATGATGAACAGCAATACGACGCCGTAAGAACCGGCAACAGACAGCCCAAACCGGCGTGTACGAGGCGAGTTAATGAAACGACGGAACCCCGAGGGACGCCCCTTGCGTGACGACGTTCCGGAGCCCCCCGCTTTCATCTTCGTCGTGGCGGCTCGATTGCTGTCGGCACCGACGCTGCGCGCACCGCCAGTCTGACCGGCCTGCGTATTCTGCCATGCGCGGGCAGTGCGCTCGCTGCGGACGCTACGGGAACCCCCGCCGCTGCCACCGGCACCGGTGCGGCTTCGCCGATTTCGATCGCTACCGGAGGAACCTCTCCGCGAATCCGCGCCTTTCACAGTGACATCGTCCTTCCCGCGTCTAATCATTGACAGCTGATTGCCCACCTATATAGATAGGGTGCCACGCAAGGGTGCGTCACAGCCATGGCCATATAGTGCCATACATACAACGCCTCTTTGTTTAGGCATTGCAGAGTCTAATTTGAAGGTACGGATCCCAGGACGGACGGTATCCGTTGAGTCCGATCTCCTTTTGCCCCCTCCCCCCCCCCAAAGTGGCTTCACCTTTGGTTTCCATTTGTCAACGCCGATGGGTTACTTTTTGCCACCCCCGCGACCACACCCTTAGTTCACCCGGAAACTACTTGCCGATCCCCCCCTACCCAGCCCCTCGATTAAGGGGCATCCGCCATAAATCCCCTGGCAACACACCGGTTGCGCTTCACCGGATCCGTGATACAAGACAACAGCCCCACGGCCACAGCACGGCCCTATTGAACTGAAACTGACGAATCAGCGAACAAGTTCTCTAAAAACAAGTTGCTTGCCCTATATCGAACCGTTATTATCGCAGAAGTTAGATAACAGTTGGGTTACAAAGAGTTTCGTTGGCAGGGAGATTGAAGTGACGTTTTTCAATGCTCGTCGCGGAGGCGGAAAGCACCGCAAGGTAGAGGTTTCCGCAACTTCTCGCGCAGCACTGGTCGCACTGTCCGCATCGACGATCGCTTCCTCCAACGCGGTCGCCCACGCAGCTGAGACCGAGAATAAGGCTCCGGAGAACTCAGCTTCGACTCAGACCCGCGCTGCTCAGCCGAAGAACAACGCTCCGATGGTGCTGGCCTCCAGCTCCTTCAATCCGAGCACTAACCTCAGCGACCACCTCGCTACGGCGTTGCAGTACAACCAGGAGCGCGTTGCTCGCGACCAGGCTGCCCGCGCTCCGAAACTCTCCATCCCGACCGTGGGGCTGCTGACCTCACCGTTCGGCTCACGCTGGGGAACCTTCCACTACGGTGTCGACCTGGCTAACGTCACCAACACCCCAATCATGTCCGTCATGGACGGCACTGTTATCGATGCAGGCCCGGCTCAGGGCTACGGCCAGTGGATTCGCGTTCGCCATGACGACGGCTCTGTTTCCGTCTACGGCCACATCGAGTCCATCTACGTTGCTGTCGGAGAAGCTGTCCGAGCTGGTCAGGTCATCGCCGGTATGGGCAACCGCGGCTTCTCCACCGGTACGCACCTCCACTTCGAGATCCACCCGGATGGCACCACTCCGGTCGACCCGGTGACCTGGTTCATCCAGCGTGGTCTGAACCTGAACTAATCAGGTATCGGCACAGGTACGAGCAAGCCTGGCCGCTCTGCGAAGGCCCTACCTGTGCACCGGCCCCTGTTTGACCGCGGCTGCAAGCCTCCCCTGATTAAATTTTTCAGAAACCGGCATCGCCGCCGGTACTGGGGCTTTACTCTTGACACATGGCAGAGACTCAAACATTCCGCATGTGGAAGAAGTTGGCTGCGACTCCAGTCGTCGGCAAGCGTCTATTTTCCTTAACCGCCGCATTGACGGCGCCATATTTCCGCACAATCTGTCCCAAGCTAGAGACGATGCAGCCTGGACTGGCGGTAGCGCGCATGCCCGCTTGGTGGGGCGTGCGTAATCACATTAAGTCCGTGCATGCGATTGCTGCGTGTAACCTCGCTGAATTCGCGATGGGCATGCTCTGTGAGGCCAGCGTACCGACAACGCATCGCTGGGTTCCAAAGGGCATGACGACGAACTACAAGCGCATCTCCGTTGGTGGCCTGACGGCTGTGGCCAAGGCTGAGTTGCCGGACTTCTCCACCATCACACCGGAGACTGGTGGGGTAGATTTTCCCGTCCACATCGTGCTGACCGATGCCAACGGCACCGAAGTACAAGATGCCACCATCAACTGCTGGGTGACAGCGAAGAAGCCTAAGTAGCCTCCACGCGATAGTGGCACGTGCACGGCCGCGGGTAGGGACGGCCAGTCGGGCGGTGGTTGTTCTTTTACAACTTCTCCATGGGCACGCCGCCGATAAGCATCATGCGGACCTTACCTGCGGATCCAAAGTCAATCATCGCAGTTGCCCGGGGCGCGGCCCCTTGGACCTCAAGCACAGTGCCTAAGCCGTACTTGTCGTGAACAACCTTGTCACCGGGCTCTAGGTGCAAGACCTGATTCTTCTTTCGGGATGACGCACCAGAGTTAGAGGATCCACCAGAGCCGAAGCCCGAGCTGGAACCGAAGCCCGACGAGGCACCATGGCCACGACCAAACGCGCTGCCCGCGCCGTAGCCACCAGAACCAAAACCACCAGAACCGGCGCCCCAGCTGCGAGCCGGAGCCTCGCGCAGCCAATCGATCAGGTCGCTTGGGACTTCCCCCAGGAAACGTGAAGGCGGATTATTCTGCGGCGAACCCCACGAGGACCGAGTCACAGCGCGCGTGAGATACAGCTGCTTGCGAGCTCGGGTAATACCCACATAGGCCAGACGTCGCTCTTCAGCCAGCTCCTTCGGATCGCCCAGGGCGCGCAGGTGCGGGAACAGTCCGTCTTCCCAGCCAATGAGAAATACCACCGGAAACTCCAGGCCCTTAGCCGTATGTAGCGTCATCAACGTCACTACACCGGTGTCATCATCCGGAATCTGATCCGCATCGGCCACCAGAGAAACTCGCTCGAGGAATGCCTGCAGACTTCCCGGTTCCGCTTCCCCATCGTTGTCGAAGTCGGCCGCGAAATCACGCGCGAGGTCATTCGCGATTCCAGATTCCACCTCGGACTCGCCACTAGTATCAGCACCGCTTTCAGCATCAGCTGCAGCGCCAGAGCCTTCATTTACATCAGCGCTAATATCCACCGACGACATCATCCGCGCCTCTGCAGAGAACTCCCGCGCAACGCTGACGAGCTCATTGAGGTTGTCCAGGCGCGTGGCATCTTGCGGATCATTGGAGCGCTCGAGCTCCGACTTGTACCCACTGCGATCAATAATCGCGTTGACCAAATCACCGATATCGGCCAGTTCACCGGATGCCATATCCGCCGCCAAGCCATCAATCATCTCGACGAACGCCGCCATCGCGTTTCGACTCCGCGCCGCCACCGCCGGAACCTTACCCTCCGCTACGGCACGTAGCGCCGTGCCGAACGAGCACCTCTCGTCCTCGGCATAGAGCGACACATGAGCCACCGCACGGTCACCGATTCCGCGGCGCGGCGTATTGATAATGCGACGCAGCGAAACATCATCGTCGAAGTTCTCAATAACGCGCAGGTAGGCGACAATATCGCGTACTTCCTTACGCTCATAGAACCTGGTGCCACCAACCACCGTGTACGGAACGCCCATACGAATGAAGACATCCTCTAGCGCACGGGAGGAATTATTGGTGCGGTAGAAAATCGCCACATCTGAATACGAGTACGGCCCGTAGTCGACCAATTGCTCAATCTCGTTAGCGATAAACCGAGCCTCATCGTGCTCATTGTCCGCCACGTAGCCCTTGATCTTGCCGCCCTCACCGAGATCGGTCCACAGCTTCTTCTCCCGGCGGTTCTCATTGCGCGCAATCAACGCATTGGCCGCCGACAGAATCGTCTGCGTCGAGCGATAGTTTTGCTCCAGCAGAATCGACGTGGCCTCCGGATAGTCCTTCTCAAACTCCTCAATATTGCGAATAGTCGCACCACGGAAGGCATAAATGGACTGGTCCGAATCGCCCACCACACACAGCTCACTCGGAGGCACATCTCCACCGGGCTTGCCGACGAGCGTCGAGACCAAAACATACTGCGCATGGTTGGTGTCCTGGTATTCGTCCACCAACACATGCCGGAAACGGCGACGGTAATACTCTGCAACCTGCGGGTGATTGGTGAAAATCCGAACGACCTCACCGATTAGATCGTCAAAGTCCACGGCATTAGCCGCCCGTAGCCTGGTCTGGTACTCCAGGTAAACCCGTGCAACGACGTCATCAAAAGGATTGCGCGTCGTCGACGCGTCCGCGAGGGCCTTCTCCGGGTCAATCAACTCATTCTTGAGATTGGAGATACGCGACGAGAGCACGCGGCCGGTGAACTTCTTGGCATCTAGGTCCATGTCCTTAGCGATAATGGACAGCAAACGCCGGGAGTCGTCCGAATCATAAATAGAGAAATTGGAATTAAGCCCCGGTACTAGCGCATGCTGCATGCGCAGTATGCGCACACACATGGAGTGGAACGTGGACACCCACATACGCCGCGCCTGGTCACCGACCAGTCCCGCCACACGCTCGCGCATCTCGGCTGCGGCCTTATTGGTAAAGGTAATAGCCAAAATTTGGCTTGGCAGGACCCCACGCGCACCGATCAGGTATGCAATCCTGCGCGTCAGCACAGATGTCTTTCCTGAACCCGCTCCAGCCACAATCAACAGTGGTGAACCAATGTGCTCCACTGCTTGGCGCTGCTGCGGATTAAGCCCCTCTAGCAGCGACTCTGAATCAAAACTGGGCTCGAAGCCACCGCCAAAACCGCCGCCAAAGCTGGCAGCGTCACTCGGTGCGCTATTGCTACCAGCGCTGGCGAAGTGGCCGAACCCACCACGGCCAGGCGTAGCACCGCCCGCCTCACCGTGGTTCGAACCAGCATGGCTATCGCCACTACGTCCATCGTCAGCATTGAAGGACCCGAACAGCATTCCAGTTTCATTTCCCATGATGGCTACTACAGTAGCCGAGCCCCCGGATTGGACTGTTCGAATCCTTTGGCACAATAAGAACTATGAGCGAAAACCCTGCGGACACTCGCGCCGCACACACCGACAACACCGACGGCGCCGAGCACAGCCAGCAGGCGGCGGCAGTATCCCCTTTTGAAGTCCGCACCCCCACCGGTACCGATGACCCGTTGAGCTCCGCGGAGATCGAACAGTACCGCAAGGAAATCAACCGCCTTGACGGGCTGATTATCGATGCCATTCAACGCCGCACCGCAATCAGTAAGGCCGTCGGCAAAACCCGCCTGGGATCTGGCGGCACGCGTCTCGTGCACGGCCGAGAGGTGCAGATCATCAACGAGTTCCGCGACGCACTTGGCCCAGAGGGCCCGGCGATCGCGTCGGCGCTGCTGCGCATGGGACGCGGTCGCCTGGGCTAACCCTCGCCAGCTACTCGCCCGTCTAGCCTTCCAGGGAAATCAGCTTTTCCTCTAGGAACTCATCGATACCGGTGAAGCCACCCTCGCGGCCAAGGCCGGACTGCTTGACACCACCGAACGGCGCCGACGGGTCCGACAGCGATCCCTTATTGACCGCAACCATGCCGGACTCCAGCGCCTCTGCCGCACTAAGCGCCTTGGTCAGGTTCTCACTGAACACATACGCAGCCAGGCCAAAGATGGTGTCATTTGCCTGCTCAATCGCACGGCCATCGTCCGTGAAGGTCGTCACCGCAACCACCGGACCGAAAATCTCTTCTCGGACAATATCCGCATCCTCGGGCACATCAGTCAGAACTGTGGGCTCGAAGAAGTAGCCGTCGGAAAGCGCGCCGCCGAGATCTGGGATCTTGCCGCCGCACTCTACCTTCGCACCGCGCTTGACCGCATCGTCAACCAGATCACGAACCTTTTCCTGTTGATCACGCAGCGCGAGTGGCCCAAGGTCCGTCGCCGGATCGGTACCCTCGCCCAACTTCAGCTCCGCAAAACGCTTGACGACGCCTTCGACGAACGCATCCTTCTTGGATTCATGAACAATAAAGCGATTCGGGGCGATACACACCTGGCCGCCATTGCGGAGCTTGGCGTCACTGACTGCCTGCACAGCCTTATCGACATCACCATCAGAGAGAATGACAAACGGAGCATTTCCGCCGAGTTCAAGGGAGACTTTCATCGAAGTTTCCGCGGCCTTCGCAGCGAGCATCTGGCCAACTTCGGTGGAACCGGTGAAGGTGAACTTGCGCAGGCGGTCATCGGAAAGCAGGGCTGAGACATTGGATGAGTGCCCCGTCGGCAACACGGAAACGACACCTGCGGGAACACCGGCCTCGACAAGAAGTTTGCCCAGGTAGAGCATGGTCAGCGGAGTCTTGGACGCGGGCTTAATAATGACCGGGCAACCGGCGGCCAGTGCCGGGGCAATCTTGCGAGTCCCCATAGCCAGCGGGAAATTCCACGGCGTAATAGCCAAAGCCGGGCCGACCGGCTGCTTAATCACCGCGACGCGCGAGGTCCCGCTCGGAGAAATTCGGTAATCGCCGGAGATACGCACGGCCTCCTCAGCGAACCAACGAAAAAACTCGCCACCGTAGCCGACCTCAGCCTTGGAATCCGGCAACGCACGGCCCATTTCCAGGGACTGCAGCTGGGCCAACTTGTCTGCATCCCGACGGATGAGTTCAAAAGCGCGGTAAAGAATCTCGCTGCGCTTGCGGGGCGGGGTTGCCTTCCACTCCTTCTGAGCTGCGACGGCGTCGTCAAGCGCCTGCCTGGCGTCCTCCTCTGTGGCGGAAGCGACCTGGACCAGCGGCTTATCTGTCGCGGGGTTAACGACATCGAAGGTCTCGCCATTCGACGCGGGACGGAACTCGCCGCCGAGGAGAAGGCCTGTGGGGACGTCTTTGAGGATGTTGTCGTAATCAGGGGTGAAATCAGTCATATTTTCCAGGGTAGGTGCCTTTGCTGAAGCGGGCTAGGGGCTCGTAGATGGCGGATAGCCGATGGATGGTCGGTGCATAGGCGAAGCATAGGCACCGCGGAATCTAGTTGCTGGCAGATTGCGGTCACGCCTGGTCGCATCCTGCCGCCCGGCGAGAGCGCCAAAACGTAACTAGTCTGGGGATGTATAAAGTGCATTTCGTCAAAAATCACCTGGGAGCAGGAATGACTGTAGATATCACTGGAACCGAGCAGTGGGCTCAGCTGGCTAAGCGCGTGGACAATGTTCGCGCCACCTCGCTGCGTGAGCTCTTCACAAATGAAGAAGGCCGCGCTGAGAAGCTGACTTTCGATGCTGGCACTCTCCACGTTGACCTCTCCAAGAACTTGATGTGCCTCGACGGTTTTGCCGAGCTGGTTGAACTTGCTCGCGCCGCTGGTATCGAGGAAGCACGCGAAAAGATGTTCCGCGGTGACAAGATCAACACCACTGAAAACCGCTCCGTGCTGCACACAGCGCTGCGCCTGCCAGCAGAGGAAAATTTGACCGTCGGCGACCAGGATGTCGCTGCCGACGTGCATGAGGTGCTCGGCCGCATGCGCGACTTTGCTCGCAGCCTCCGCAGTGGAGACTGGCTGGGATACACGGGTCACACCATTAAGACTGTGGTCAACATCGGCATCGGTGGCTCCGACTTGGGCCCGGCAATGGTGACCAAGGCGCTGCGCACCTACGCCACTGCCGGCATTGATGCCCGCTTCGTCTCCAACGTTGACCCGTCTGATCTGCAGGCAGTTCTGGATGAGGTCGATCCGGAGTCCACGCTGTTTATCGTCGCTTCCAAGACCTTCACCACTCAGGAGACGCTCTCCAACGCTCACGCAGCTCGCCGCTGGCTTATCCAGCAGCTGGGTAGCGAAGAAGCCGTCGCCAAGCACTTCGTTGCCGTTTCCACGAATGCCGAAAAGGTCGCCGAATTCGGCATCGACACTGAGAACATGTTTGGCTTCTGGGACTGGGTCGGCGGCCGCTACTCCGTCGACTCCGCCATCGGCCTGTCCATCATGGCCGTCGTTGGTCCGATGGACTTCATGCGCTTCCTGCAGGGCTTCCGCGCAATGGATGAGCACTTCCTCAACGCTCCGCTGGAGCAGAACGTGCCAGTGCTGATGGGCATGCTGAACGTCTGGTACTCAAACTTCCTCGACGCTCAGTCGCATGCCGTGCTACCCTACTCTGAAGACCTCTCCCGGTTCCCGGCGTACCTTCAACAGCTCACCATGGAATCGAACGGTAAATCCGTGCGTACCGACGGCAAGAGGGTGGACTACAACACCGGAGAAATCTTCTGGGGTGAGCCGGGAACGAACGGCCAGCACGCTTTCTTCCAGCTCCTTCACCAGGGAACTCGCCTGGTTCCGGCTGATTTCATCGGCTTTGCCCGTCCACGCCAGGATCTGCCGACGGCATCCGGCGAAGGTTCTATGCACGACCTGCTGATGAGTAACTTCTTCGCACAGACCAAGGTGCTGGCCTTCGGTAAGACCGCAGAAGAAATTCGCGCAGAGGGCGTTGACGAGGAACTCGTAGAGCACAAGGTCATGCCTGGTAACCGTCCGACCACGACCATCATGGCCGAGGAACTGACCCCGGACGCTGTGGGTGCACTGATTGCACTCTACGAGCACATCACCTTCGTCGAGGGCATTGTTTGGGGCTTGAACTCCTTCGACCAGTGGGGTGTCGAGTTGGGCAAGCAGCAGGCCGGCGACCTGCTGCCTGCGGTCACTGGTGAAGTAGCACCGGATTCTGGCGATGCTTCCACCGATGCGCTGCTGACGTGGTACCGCGACAAGCGCTAACGGCCCTGAGATAGCTGGCTAACTAGCTAACAGCCCGCCCTCGGCTTCTCGCTGCGGGCGGGCTGTTGTTATTTGTATCCCTCTAAATCTTCACCGCATAGCCGTCCACACGGTAGCCCTTCACAATGTCCTTGCCGAATGGGAAGCAGGTCACCGGAATCATCTTGACGTTGGCCACGGCCAGTGGAATTCCAACGATGGTGACAGCCTGCGCCGCCGCAGTCATGATGTGACCGATGGCCAGCCACAGACCGGCGATGAGGAACCAGATTACATTCATCACACCGGCGCTAACGGCACCGACCGCGCCCCGTCCGGAACGCTCCACCACGGAGCGTCCGAACGGCCACAGTGCATAAGAAGCCATGCGGAACGAGGCCACGCCAGCGGGAATTGTGACAATCAAAATACAGGCAAGAACGCCGAAGAAAATGTAGCCCAAAGCAAGCCACAGGCCACCGAACAACAGCCAAATGATATTCAGCAAGGTCTTCATGCCACTTAAGTGTAGTCAGGATGCGTAGTGGGCACCTGGAGTTAGCGCAGCTCACCTAACGCCTGCGCAAAGTGAGGCATTAAGCCCATAGGGCCACTCGGTTGCGGTGAGGATGGGGCGCGGCATCCCGTCGCAAAGCGGGGTTGGGAAAAAGTGAATAGTATCTAAGTCATGTCTGCCTACATTGAAGATGATGTTCTTGCCTATCGACTTGCCGTGGGCGCCAGTGAAATTCTCAAGGGTGTCCGCAACGTAGGCCTGCTGCGTGGCCGCATTCTGGGAGATGCCGGCGACGCACTGGCACAGGAGTGGATTGCCCGCGTACTGGAGCAGCACCGTCCGGACGACGGACTGCTGTCGGAGGAAGCCGCGGATAACCGTGAGCGCCTGGACTCAAAGCGGGTGTGGATTATTGACCCACTCGATGGCACGCGTGAGTTCGCTTCGGGCCGCCAGGACTGGGCAGTTCATGTCGCTCTGGTAGAGGACGGTCAGCCGACCCACGCTGCTGTTGGTCTGCCGGATCACGGCCAGGTTTTCCACACGGGTGAGGCCAAGGCTGTCCAGGGGCCGTGTGCGGGCAAGATTGTCGTATCGCGTACTCGCCCACCGGCTGTGGCGAAGTACGTCGCTGACAAGCTGGGCATGGAGCTGGTAGAGATGGGCTCCGCTGGTGCGAAGGCAATGCACGTACTGCTCGGTGACTACGACGCCTACATCCACGACGGTGGTCAGTACGAGTGGGACTCGGCAGCGCCGGTTGGCGTCGCTAAGTCCGCAGGACTTTTCGTCAGCCGCCTAGACGGCTCCGCGCCGACCTACAATAATGTCGATACTTTCCTGCCGGATATGCTGTTCTGCCGACCGGACCTGTCGGAGGAGATTCTGGCAGCGGTGAAGGAATTCAAGAATCAAGAGCAGAAGTAGGTAAGCTAGGGCGGCTATGACCGACTCCACTGACATCACGACACAGGCTCATCAGGGCATTCAGACTCCGTACGAGGATTTGCTGCGCGAAATTCTCGCTGACGGAGCAGCTAAATCAGACCGCACAGGCACGGGCACTCGCTCAGTGTTCGGCCGCCAGCTGCGCTTTGATCTGAGCGAGGGCTTCCCACTGATCACCACTAAGAAGGTGCACCTGAAGTCCATCGTGTACGAGCTGCTGTGGTTCCTCCGCGGCGATTCAAACGTCCAGTGGCTCCAGGACCGCGGAGTGACTATTTGGGACGAGTGGGCAGACGACAACGGCGACCTCGGCCCGGTCTATGGCGTGCAATGGCGCTCCTGGCCCACTCCGGATGGGCACCACATCGACCAGATTGCACAGGCGCTGGAGACTTTGAAGTCCAACCCGGATAGCCGCCGCAACATCGTCAGCGCCTGGAATGTCTCCGAGATTTCCAATATGGCGCTGCCACCATGCCATCTGCTGTTCCAGTTCTACGTCGCAGATGGCAAGCTCAGCTGCCAGCTCTACCAGCGCAGCGCGGACATGTTCCTGGGCGTACCATTTAACATCGCTTCCTATGCACTGTTGACGCACATGATGGCGCAGCAGGCGGGCTTGGACGTTGGTGAGTTCATCTGGACCGGTGGTGATTGCCACATCTACGACAACCACATTGAACAGTGCGAACTGCAGGTCTCCCGTGAGCCACGCCCCTACCCCACGCTGAAGCTTCGGAAGGCCGACAGCATTTTCGACTACGCTTACGAGGACATCGAGGTCATCGGCTACGACCCGCATCCTCTGATTCGCGGTCAGGTGGCTGTCTAAGTCAGCGAAAGGTGAGTGTAAACATGAACGAGTCCACCGCTTCCACCAGCGCAAGGCCCCCGTTTGTAGGGATGATTTGGGCGCAGTCTCGGGCCGGCATTATCGGCGACGGCGCGACTATGCCCTGGCATCTGCCTGAAGATCTTCAGCATTTCAAAACAACGACGATGGGCGCACCGGTCATCATGGGGCGTCGCACGTGGGACTCGCTGAATCCCAAGTTCCGTCCACTCCCGGGTCGTCGAAACATCGTCCTTTCGCGCTCCGTGTCCGATTTCCCCGGCGCTGAATCCGCAGCCAGCCTCGAAGCGGCACTCGCAGCCGTCGCCGACGAGCCCGCAGCATGGATTCTCGGGGGCGGACGTGTCTATCGCGATGCACTTTCGCTTGCCGACGAATGCGTGGTCACCGACATTGATACTGATGTCAATGTCCCGGTACCGGTCATGGCTCCCGACCTCTACGACTGGGTTCGTGTCGAGGATGGCCCGTGGCAGACGTCAACGACCGGCCTACGCTACCGCTTCTGCACGTGGCGGCGTCTAGAGGATTAGCTTCCTTTAAAAGCCTCGGAAGGAAAGCCTCCGAAGAGCATCTGGGAAGGGTTCCGAGCAAGGCTCTGAGGTGGGGCTACTGCCCGGCGGACGTATTGCGCAATGGAATATCGGCCTTGGTCCGCGCGTTGGACTAAGTATGACTGATGTGAAGACTCCACAGACCACCGAACACGTGACCATTTACGCTGCGGCCTGGTGCCCTTTCTGCCAGAACCTCATTGCTGGCCTGAAGGAAAACGGCACTCCGTTTGAGGCTTGGGACGTCGAAAAGCACGACGACCTTTCGAAGTGGGTTGAGTCCGTCAATGACGGCAACCGCGTTGTGCCGACTGTGCTGTACTCCGATGGCGAGCACGCCACGAATCCGTCTGTGGAGGAAGTCACCGCTAAGTACGCTGAACTCTCCAGCAAGTAAGCGCAGCATAAGCGCATCGGTACGTTCTTATTGCACAGCCAAAAAGCCGAGCCCCACTTTCGGGGCTCGGCTTGTTTTATTTACGAGTGCGGCCGGTCATGCTGCCAGTCGCGATACCAGCATTAGTCCAGATCGTCGTGTGCCATCAGCTGACGAGCAGCCTCAGTAATCGAGCCAGACAGCGACGGGTAGACAGAGAAGGAGCTTGCCAGGTCATCGACGGTGAGCTGGTTGGAGACACACACAGCAATTGGCAGAATCAGCTCCGAGGCGGTCGGAGCGACCACCACACCACCGATAATCATGCCGGAATTCTTACGGCAGAACAGCTTGACGAAGCCGTGGCGCAGCGAGCGCATCTTCGCACGCGGGTTACCTGCCAGCGGGAAAACCTCAACACGAGCGGAGACCTCACCGGACTCAATCTGAGCCTGGGAGACACCAACAGTCGCAATCTCCGGGCGGGTGAACACTGCCGAGGAAACGGTGCGCAGGCGAATTGGCGAAACACCTTCACCGAGGGCGTGGTACATCGCAATACGACCCTGCATAGCTGCAACGGAAGCCAGCGGGAACAAGTCGGTGCAGTCACCGGCAGCGTAGATACCCGGCACGTTGGTGCGGGAAACACGGTCAACGTGAATGTGGCCAGACGGGGTCATTTTCACACCACTTGCGTCCAGACCCATATCCGCAGTGTTCGGAATCGATCCGACGGTCATCAACGCGTGGGAGCCGAAGACCTCACGGCCGTCGGAAGTGACGACGCGAACGCCGCCGTCCTCAGTGCGTTCGACAAGATCACAGCGGGCGTTCTTCACAACGTCCACACCGCGCTCCAGCAGGACCTCCTCCAGGGCATCTGCAGCGTCAGCATCCTCGTGCGGCAGGATGCGGTCACGCGAAGCGACCATGGTGACCTTGACGCCCAACTCGGTGAACGAGGATACGAACTCAGCACCGGTAACACCAGAACCGACCACAATGAGGTGCTCTGGCAGCTCCTCCAGTTCGTAAACCTGACGCCAGGTCAAAATACGGTCACCATCAGGAATCGCACCCGGCAGAATACGTGGGGACGCACCGGTGCTGACCAGCACCAGGTCGGCTTCAAGAGTGACCTCGCCGCCCTCGAGCAAGTCGACGGTGACGTAGTGAGTTACACGGCCCGGGTCGTGGTCATCGAGGCGACCGCGGCCCTGCAGCATCTTGATGCCCTCACGCTCCATCTGCGCGCGAACATCGTCGGACTGCTGCTGAGCCAGGCGCTTAACGCGCTCGTTGACCGCAGTGAAGTCGATTTTGCGCTGGGAAAAGTCCGGACGCAGACCCATCTCGTCCGCACGACGCATATCGGTACGAACGCCCGTCGCCGCGATGAAGGCCTTAGAGGGAACGCAATCCCACAGGACGGAAGAACCGCCCATCCCGGCATCCTCAACCACAGTGACTTCAGCACCGTACTTGGCGCCAACCAGCGCTGCTTCGTAGCCGGCTGGGCCGCCGCCAATGATTACGATCCTCTGTGCCACAAATCCTCCAAAGTTGCCGTGGATATCACAATGTAACTACCGCGGGAGGCATTTTCCCCGCTTTGCCCCCATAGTCTAACGGACAGTCATGGTTGACTGCGCGCCGTCCTCATAGCGAGCAACAATGCCAGCGAAGAGTTTCACACCAACGCCCAGGCAACGCTCGTCCACGATTAGGTCATCTCGGTGCAAATCATATTTGTCGCCGCGGCCGGACCAGCAGCCCAAGCGGGCCATCGCGCCCGGGACGTGCTCGAGATACCAACCGAAGTCCTCGCCACCGGACGACTGTGGGGCCTGAATGACAGCATTCTCGTCCACTCGTCGCACTGCTTCCGCAATCAGGGCGGTGCAGTATTCGTCGTTAAGTACAGGCGGCACGCCACGCTCGTAATTGATGGTGCACTCGGCGCCGGTCGGAGCGAGGACTTGTTCAATGAGTTCGCGGACCAGTGGATCGATGTCGCGCCAGGTCTTGATGTCCGCGGTACGCAGGGTGCCACTGACGCTGCCTTCAGACGGAATCGCGTTGTGCGCATACCCGGAGTGAACGGAGCCGAACGTAAGCACGGTGCCGGTGCGCGGGTCGACGCGTCGCGACAGCAAGCCGGGCAAATCGACAATCAATTTGCCCAGCGCATAGACAACATCTGCTGTCATTTGTGGGCGGGAGGTATGCCCGCCCGGACCATGCACCTGAATCTCCAACGTGTCGGCCGCAGAGGTGATGGCACCTGTTCGAACGCCGACGTGACCGACGCGCAGCTTCGGCTCACAGTGGACGGCAAAAATACGCTCAACGCCATTGAGTGCACCGGCAGCGATAACCTCGGGTGCACCGCCAACCATGACTTCCTCGGCGGGTTGGAAAATGAAACGCAGCGGCGTCGGCAACGTGTGCTTTTCGTGGTACTCAGCCATAGCCAGAGCCGTCGCGAGCGTAATCGTGGTGTGGAAATCATGCCCGCAGGCATGCATGACGCCGTCATTGGTGCTGGCAAACTCCAGCCCCGTGCTCTCTGTAATTGGAAGCGCGTCTATATCACCGCGGAAAGCGAGACGCCCCGGCAATTCACCTCCGGCTTCGCTACCGGCGAGTTCATCTTCACCAATGTCGACCATCAGGCCGGTGTTGGGAAATAGCACTGGTTTCAGCCCTGCAGCACGCAGCTTCTCCTCCACAAAAGCCGTGGTGGCGTGCTCCATGTGAGATAGCTCTGGGTGCGCATGAAGATGCCGCCGCCACTCGAGAATCTCGTTCGCGTGCTCGGCCCACCAGTGCTTAATAAACTCCTCAATCACAACTCTCCAGTGTAAGCGCTCCACCGGCAGGACGTAACAAGAGGCCTACCGACGACTGCGCCAGCGACAGCAGTGGCCGGCAAGCGTTTGACTATCAGCGCCAGACGTACACATGACCAGGAGCCACTTCTTTAACTTTGACCTCTTCAATTATCAGATGTTTCACATTTTGAGGAAGTCTGCGATGATAATAGGCATGTCCGGCAATGGCACACCTAAGTCTCTCAGCATCCCCATCATCATCGTGGCCACAGCACTCGTGGTTGTCATCGGCATCGCCATCGGCCTGTCGCTGAACAATAGTGATGAGCCCCAGCGTCCGGAGGTCCCCTCCTCCTCGCAGCCGACGTCGCCCAGTTCGACACCGCCGTCCTCGACGAGTTCGACTTCTACGAGCAAGACGACCACCACGACGACAACTACGTCGAAGTCCTCCGAGACGTCGTCAAGCACGCCGAGCACTTCGACATCGTCCTCGTCGTCTACGCCGAGCACCACGTCTTCGCCATCCACGACGACGAGCTCAGAGCCGACATCAGCTCCGGAGGGACAGGACTTCGGCACTGGCCGCTCCGACCTAGACGGCCTGGGCTTCGTGGGCAGCTCCGCACGCTGCGACAACGGTGACCGCGCCTTTGCTGTTATCGCCGCTGAACAGGGAATTAAGGCTGCTGCTTGTGAGACGCGCTCCGGCGAGAAATACTACCGCTCCGATACACCACAGGGTTCCGGATCGATGGACATCATCGTCGATGAGGGCGACCGCGTTGTTGCACAAAACGGCTCGTACAAGTACCAGATGTCCCCCGACGGAGTTCTTGTGACCAAGGACAACGAGGTCGTCAAGAAGTACGCCGCAGAAGCCTGGGGCACTGCCTAAGAGATCAATTTAAAGATCAATGTTGCGGGGACCGTAGAGGCGGTCGCCCGCATCTCCCAGACCCGGCACGATGTAGGCATCCTCGTTAAGATCCGGGTCCACCACTGTGGTGACAAGACGCACCGGGAAACCGGATTCCTTCAAGGCGTCGACACCCTGCTGTGCGGAAATGATGCACACGGCCGTGATGTTGTCCGCGCCGCGATCCACCAACAGCTTCAGGGCATGCAGCAGTGAACCGCCGGTTGCCAGCATTGGGTCGACCAGGAAGACAGTGCGCCCGGACAGATCCTCCGGTAGCGCCTCGAGGTACGGCACCGGCTCATGGGTTTCCTCATTACGAGCCAAGCCAATAAAGCCCACCTGCGCATCCGGAATCATCGACAGCGACGGATCAATCATGCCAAGACCCGCACGAATGACGGGAACAATAATCGGCGGATCCTGCAGACGGTAACCCGGCGCGGTAGTGATTGGGGTCTGAACATCGAAGTTATCGACGGGCAGCTCCCGGCTTGCCTCGTAAATCAGCATTGCGCCCAGATCGGCGAGTGCCGCACGGAAGCCCGCGTTATCAGTGCGCGCGTCGCGCAGAATGGTCAAACGTGACTGTGCCAAGGGATGGTTGACAACGGTAATCTCCATGCCTTCCAAAATACATTGCTTTGCTTTTGCTGCTCTGGTGCCGGCAAAAGCAAATTTCTGAAAACGCGTTCCCCAAAAAATATGGAACCGAATCGGCCTTTTTCGCGCCTAACAATACGAGGGCTATTTACTGCGCCCTATTTGCGCAAGCCCGCCTACTACCAAACCACTTGCCACTCAGTCGCCGTCCGAACCCCGCTAGCCGTTCTGCCACAGCACTGAGTGTTGAACCACACGCGAATTTCCTAGAGAGGCCGTCAACATTGTCCCGTCCATCACCACACAGTTCCCACAGCCGATCTTTTCTCTCTCCGACCACTAGCGGGAATGACTCAGTCTTTACGCTGGTGCCAGAGCTGATTTCTGCCGATGCCACGCGCCTTGGCGCGTTGTCGCAGCAGGTCAGCGGCGCTGACTTGGGCATCAGCGCACTGCTCTCGCTTGGCGACGTCCCGTTTGCTGGGCCCTTCTGTCACGCTGCAGCCACTGCTCTACAGCACCAACACGAGCATGTAGCTGAGCTGAATGAGTACGGCACCAGCGCTGCTCGTGCACTGAACGCTCTTGTCTCTGCGGTGTCCACTGCTGAAGATGCCGGCGCATATGCGCTGCAGTCCATCTCACCGAAAATGGGAGCCGTTGCAACTCGCGGAATGGGCGGTGCGTGATGCTTCCCACCAATCTACTTACGGAGGTCCCCACCGCGATTGCACAACAGCTAAGTCCTGCCATCGCACCCGCACTGGCAGGACTTGCTGGGGCCGCAATACCCGCCGCGAGTACCGCCTGGCGCTCAGTGGCAGATTCCGTTGACCGCAACTGGGGCGATGGTGCTGGTTCCGGAGCAGGGGCCGCGGGAACAAGTCTCAGACGGGCTGCAAATGCGGCAGCCGACTTGGAAACTCGCGCCGGAACCATTGACAGTGACATTGCCAAGGGGCTGGCCGCAGTAATGTCAGCGGCCACTGATTTGGCCCGGATTGCCATGGATTTTGTCACTTCCGCCATGGGCTCGTTGACTGCGACGGCTGCGGGGCCCGCTGGTCTCGCCGCGACCGGCGCCAGCCTAGCCTCAGCGGCCAGTTCCGCGATCTCCCAGGCCATTGCGCGGCTCATGAAACTCGAGCAAGAACTGCGACCTCTGGTGCAGTCGCTGATACAGCAAGCGAGTACCGCGGTGGACACCCCTACCCCACCTCACTCGGCACAGTTGGAGGCCCCAGGTATCACTCAAGCCGCCCTCGCTTCTACGTCTACGAACACCCCAGGTTCGGCTAGCGCTACCGACGCTGCAGATGGTTCGGAGGCGTCGTCCGATTCGGGCAGCGCGCCGGTACCTGCGGATGCTGGAGCTGGCGCGCCCACACCAGAGGCCCAAGCTGCGGTGAAGGCTGCACTCAGTGCCGTCGGAACGCCCTATGGTTGGGGCGGAAATACTCCGGGGCAGGCGCTCGATTGTTCAGGCTTAACGCACTGGGCCTACGGGCAAGCTGGTGTTGATATTCCCCGCACGGCAGAAGCACAGGCCGTCGGCAGACAGGTGAGCCAGGATGAACTGCTACCTGGCGATCTTGCAGTGTGGGACGGCCATGTCGCCATGGTTATCGGTGACGGAAAGATGGTCGAAGCGGGCGATCCGGTGCAGGTAAACCCCGTGCGTACGACCAACATCGGCATGCCGTTTAAGGGGTTCTACCGTCCGACCGGATAGTGCGGTGGGTATCTGCGTCGTAAAACTTCTAAGATAGGAATACGCAAACTTGCCACCCGTGGGGGCGCTGCAGGTATGACAATTTTTGAGTTTTAATAATCACCGACAAGCAGAAGGGCTGCGACGAAAACTATGGCCAGGAAAGGCATCGTTCCTATCGAACTCGAGCTGACCTCGGGCACCTTTTACACGTTGTGGGCTCCAAGCTGGCGTGAGGGTGGCTCCGAGTGGCAGGCTCTGCTCGGCCGCGGTGATGACATCTATTTGTTCTCATCGGCGGCAAAGCTCCTGGCTTTCCTACAGTCGGATGCTCCTCACGACTTCACGCAGCACCCCAGCTGGCGCAACTTCAACCAGCAGCTACCGGGAGCTGCCATCGCGGCGCCACGCCACCGCTATGACCTGATTGGGCTGCCAGAGATTCTGGCCGGCCGGGCCGACTACGACCATGTTTCGCGCGCTGATCGCATTCTTGCCATCACTCGCTCGATTGGTGCGATCGCGGATCTCACTCCGATCAACCAGATGTTCGCCTCTCACTCTGTCCTGGCTGCCACGCAAAATGGTGCTGATCACTTCCAGGGCAGTGGCGCCGCTCAGTGGTCGGCTATCGGTAATGTCATCTTGACCAACTGGGACAATTGCATTGACGCTATCGACGCCATCGGCGCAAATACTCCGAGCATCGATGAAGAGTCTGAAACCGCTGCTGCAGCCGCATTAAAGGAGGCGGAGGCCGCGGAGCGTGAGCGTCGTGAAGCGGCGGAGAAGAAGCGCGAAGAGGAAAAGAAGTCCGCAGAGGAGACCGCCGGCGATCCGTACGATCAGACGGTGTGGGCCAACGCTGGCATCGACCCGATCAAGATCTCCATCGCTGGCCGCACGCTCTACACCTTGCGTTGTTACATGGGACGTCGCCCGCTATTCCTGGGCAGCGCCGGTGAGATTCACACGTTCTCACAGCCCCGCACGATGGTGCGTTGGCTGCTGGAGCACAAGCATCACGACATGTCGGCGCTGACGACGTGGGATGAAATCATCACCGCGGCCAACGCAGGTGAACTGGAGGCCGTAGTGCACGAGGACAATGAGTACTCGTTTACCGGTCTGGCCGAGGACATTGAAAAGGGCCCGAACGCCGTGGACACCGCCCAGCTCGCCCGCGCGTACGAGCTACTCGCAGACGCCGCTGACTGGGCTGGAGATGATGCCGTGAACGAGGTACTGGCGGGCAACCAGCAGCTGCAGTGGCTGCTGAACTTCCTGCTGGACACCGGAGAAATGTCCGAGCCAGTTCCGCCTTACGACGATGAGGCCGAGGGCTGGAGGCAGCTGGAGAAGGACTTGGCCGCTCGGTTCACGACCAAGATCTAGCTCCTCCCAGCAAAGCTGGCCGGCGCTGGCTAGTCCAGCGTCAGGTTCAGCTCATCTTCGGCACCGAAACCCGCACCGTTGACATCAGTTTCGATGTCCTCGTCGCTGTTGTCGATAAGCTGCAGGTAAGCGGGGTAAATAATGGTGTCCATGATGTGCTCGCGGGTCGGCAGATCCACGAATGCATTGTTTAGCGCATTCGAGGTCAGTTCGAACAGCTCGCTGTAGCCGTAACCGAAGTTCTCCACCAACTCCATGCACTCCCGGGTCATGGAAGTCGCACCAATCAGACGGTTATCCGTGTTGACCGTGCAGGCGAAACTCATATCGTCGAGAAGCGAGAACGGGTGATCCGCAACGCTGTCACAGACACCAGTCTGAACGTTGGAGGTCGGGCAGATTTCCAGCGGAATCTGGCGGTCACGAATAGCGGAGGCAACCTCCTGGCATTCGATGCCCTCGAGGGAAGCACCGAAGTCCTCGTAGATGCGCACGCCGTGACCCAGGCGGCGAGCACCTTGCACGACAGCGTCCTGCAACGAATCCACACCGGCGTCTTCACCTGCGTGAATGGTGACCGGAATGAGGTTTTCCCGCAGCATGGTGAATGCTTCGGCATGGTTAGCCGGTGGGAAGCCGTTTTCCGGTCCAGCGATGTCAAAACCGACAACGTACCCGTCGGAGTTCTTCCCGTAGTTGTCGATGACCAGCTGTGCGACTTCCTTGGAATTGTCATTCTGGCGCATCGCACAGACCAGCAGACGTGCGGTGATGTGCTTTCCCTCAGCGGCGGCATGGGCTTCACCCTGCGCCAGGCCTTCGACCAGCGCGTCGATGACAGCCTGCATATCCAGGCCCTTTTCCAAATGGTTTTCCGGAGCCAGGCGCAGCTCAGCGTAGACGACGTTGTCGGCGGCCAGATCCTCGACGGCCTCACGCGCCACGCGCGTCAGCGACTCAGCGGTCTGCATGACGGCGCAGGTGTGCGCGAAGGCGGTCAGGTAGCTCGGCAACGAGCCAGAGTTGCCGGTATCAATGAACCACTTCTCCAGTTCATCCACGTCGGTGGTGGGCAACTGATCGGTGTAACCGCAGTCCGCGGCCAGGTCGATAACGGTCTGCGGGCGCAGGCCGCCATCGAGGTGATCGTGAAGCAGTACCTTGGGCAGGCTGGCGACAACCTTGCGCATCTCATCGAGATTCGATGCCGAAGACTGTGTGTCCAGAGACTGAGCATCACTGTGCAAAGAATTAGTCATAATGGCCAGACTATCGGTATTGTGCCCTCCGCTTCTACTTCACTGCCGGTGAATCGTAATTCTGCTTTGTACAAAGGCTTCCGCTCCCCCGTTTTCCCCCATCCACACACGACGAATACGTCATTTCGGGTGACGTTTTACTACCCTTATCTCATCATGTTTCCCTCTCGCCGCTTCTCATCTGCCGTTACGCTGCTAGCTACCAGCGCTCTGCTTCTGCCGAGCACCGCCCCCGCAGCCATGGCGCAGAGCACCTCGCTTACCGACGACGCCCCGATTGTCGGTCCCGCACCTGATATCCGTGACACGGAGGGCTGCCCCTACAAGACCTTTCCACCAGCACCAGTGGATTCCTCTGAGGTTCCGGCTCCCGGCGAAACATCTCCCGCTCCACTTCCGGTTCCTCAAAAGCCGGCTGGAGGTAGCAAGATGTCCGCCTGCGGCATTGTCAGCGGTGAGGGGTTTGACGTTCCGAAGGACCTCTCCGCCTCTGCATGGACGGTGTTCGATTTGAAATCCGGCGATGTCCTTGCGGCGAAGGACCCGCACGGCCGCTACCGTCCGGCATCGATTATTAAGGTGCTGCTGGCGATGGAGGCAATCGAGAATTTGAAGCTCGACACCCCAGTCAAGGCGACCTTCGAGGACGCGAACATGGAGGGCTCTCGTGTCGGCATCGTCGAGGACGTGAACTACTCGGTAGAAACGCTCCTGACTGGTCTGTTGCTTAACTCCGGCAACGACACCGGCCACGCCTTGGCTCGCGAACTTGGTGGCATGGATAAGACCACAGAGAAGGTCAATGCCCTGGCAAAGAAGTTGGGGGCGACGGATACGCGAGTGGTCAACCCGACTGGTCTCGATGCTCCGGGACAGATGACGTCGGCATACGACATGTCACTGTTCTTCCAGCACGCATTCAACAATGAGACCTATCGCAAGCTCTCGGCCACCCGCCTGGCCACCATCCCCGGAGACAAGGCTCTCGAGGTCGATGACTTCGAAATCGCCAACGACAATCAGCTGATTGCCCAGGACTACCCCGGCGCCCTTGGAGGCAAGACTGGTTTTACCGACGATGCCCGTCACACCTTCGCTGGGGTGGCTGAGCGCGATGGCCGTCGTCTCGGCGTCATCGTTCTCGACGTCACTGTGGAGGATTCACCGCGCCCCTGGGAGCAGGCGGCATCGCTTCTCGACGCCGGCTTCGCGGCACCGCAGGACAGCTCTGTCGGTGTCCTCGAAGCGGAAGCGACTGAGGATACGTTGGTAGAAAAATTGCCCGATATCCTGGACAACGAGTCAACAGGAACCGGGCTGAAAATTACTGTCAGCGCTGCCATCGTAGGTGTCATCGCATTGATTGCGATGGTCACCTACCGCTTCGGCAGACGCAATCGCGGTTAGTTATTTCGAACCGAGCAGGCGGTTCAATCCGGACGGATTGGCCGCTTCCGCACGGACGTTAATGACAGCAGGAGCGGGTGCATCCAGCTCCTCGTCGGCAAGCGCTTCTTCGGTCGTCGCGGTCCAGGCAGTGGCGTACATAGTGATGCGCCAGATGAGGTAGAAAACGACCATCAGACCGATGACCGGACCGAAAACTGCACCGGCCGGGTTCGACAGGGCGTTGGAGAAGAAAACGCTACCGAGCTGCTTGACAACCTCAAGGCCAATCGCACCGATAATCGCACCCTTTGCCGCAGAGCGGAACGGGGCGCCCCCGCGCGGCAGGAAAGCGAGCATCCAGAAGAACAGCAGCCAGTTGGCGACGAGACCAATGGCGATGGCAATCAATCCTGCGATTATTGTGATTCCCGGGACATGGGCCAGACCAATCTTGTCCAGCAGGGACTGTGTCAGTCCGGAAGAGCCGGCCGCGGTGACAGCGAAGGTCAGCAGGATCATAACCAGCATGCCCAGCAGACGCAGCAGGTCGCGAACCTTTCCCATCACGAAGTTGCTAGCGCCCAGCGGGCGCTTCCACAGCTGTGTCACTGCGTTGGAGAGGTTGCTCATCCAACTAAGACCCGACCACAGGGTGGCAATGAAACCGACGGTGAAAACGCCACCGGCCTGATCGATCGCGCCTTCAATAATTGCGTTGATGGTGTCGCCCATTGACCCATCGATGGAGTCGGTGATAGCGGACTGGATTTGCTCAAGCAGCTGCTCATTGCCACGCAGCACAAGCGCGAGGATGGCAAATGCCGTCATGATTAGGGGGAAAATCGACAGCACGGAGAAGTACGTGACAGCGGCGGCAAAAAAGTTACCGCCCTGCTCGGAGTAGCGCTCCTGCATCCGCATAACGTGATCGAACCACGCCCACTTTTCGCGGAGGCGGTCGATTGCGCTCGGTTCATCGGCGTGTACACGCTCGATGCCATAGCGGTCCGTTCTCTTCGGATCTTTTTGAGTAGAGGTTGCCATGTCCCCTACCTTAACGTGCCAGCTTTCGGTACGGAGACTGAAGCGCAGAGTCTACAGCTGAATTAACGGTTGGCGGCCTTCAGGAACCCGACTCGCTCGTACACATCTGCAAGTGTCTTGGCGGCAACTTCACGGGCACGGTCAGCGCCTTCGGCCAGGATCCGTTCCAACTCACCACGATCGGCCATGAGCTCCTCATAGCGTGCACGCAGTGGCGTGGTGAATGCCTCCAGCGCATCTGCGGTATCAGCCTTCAGCTGGCCGTAGCCAGCGCCTTCGTAGCCGGCAACGAGCTCGTCGACAGGCTTGTCGGTCAACGCCGACTGAATGACCAGCAGGTTGGAAACGCCCGGCTTGTTCTCACGGTCGAAGCGGATCTCTCCGTCATTGTCGGTAACGGCCGAGCGAATGCGCTTGGCGGAGACCTTCGGGTCGTCCAAGAGGTTAATAATGCCCTTCGGATTTGCACCCGACTTGCTCATCTTCGAGGTCGGATCCTGCAAGTCGTAAATTTTCGCGGAGCCTTCCATGATGTGTGGATCCGGCACCACGAAGGTCTTCTTGTAGCGGGAGTTGAAGCGCTGCGCCAGGTTACGCGTCAGTTCGAGGTGCTGGCGCTGATCCTCCCCCACCGGCACCAGCTGTGGGCGGTAGAGCAAGATGTCGGCAGCCATCAACATGGGGTACGCGAACAAACCAGCGGAGGTATGTTCCGCGCCCTGACGAGAGGACTTGTCCTTGAACTGCGTCATACGGCTGGCTTCACCAAAGCCAGTCAAGCAGGTCAACACCCATCCGAGCTCCGCGTGCTCGGGCACATGCGACTGCACGAAGAGGACCGACTTCTCCGGATCAATACCGAGTGCAATCAGCTGTGCGGCACCTGCGATAGTGCGCTGACGCAGCTCCTTCGGATTCTGCTCGACAGTGATGGCGTGCAGGTCTGGAATGAAGTAGTAAGCGTCGAAGTCATCCTGCAGATTAATCCAGTTCTTCAATGCACCCAGGTAGTTGCCCAGGTGGTAGGAATCTGCGGTCGGCTGAATGCCGGACAGAACGCGCTGCTTACGAGCACTCGGTGCAGGATTAGTTGCCTCAGGACCCTTGCTTTCACTCATAGCCAATAAGTCTAGCGCGAGGCCCGCAGTTGAGAGTCGACGACGTACCCGTTTCGACAACACCACGGGCTTTTGCAGGAAACCGACTGCCAAAAGCTAGCCCCGACGCCCCTCGTCCCCCTGCTCCACAAGCATTCGATCGGATAGCAATTTGACGGTGCGCGCCGCAGCGGCTGGCGATTCCTCGGGGTACAGTGCGCGCACCAACGTGATCGCTGGGCGAATGCCGTGTTCAGAGAGAACACGGCGAACACGCTCACGCTCCCCCTGGGTCAACTCGAGCGGGGCTACGGGTGGCCTACGGGTGTAGGACACGACCATCACGGCTCCCAGCAGAACAATGAGTCCGAGGGAAATCCACAGTGGCCACGCGTAGGCAAAAGACAGCACGATAAACGCAACAATGACACCGGAAGTCACGACCACTGGGACATTGACAGCAGTGCCAGGGTCGTTCTGCAGACTCCGTGCGATGGCTTCCAAATCGGCCATCTGGTGCCGCTTGTTATCGCTCTCGCCGTTTTTCACTGGGGATGTCCTCTCCTTTCCTGGTCCGCACCGAGCTCGCTTCAAGTCCCGCGCAGATTCGCGCTTGGGTTTTACAGCGGCTGAAGTCCCATCAGTCCTTCTTCAAATCTTAGGCGCTCGCGTCCCAAGTGCCGAACTAACCCACAGGTATTATTGGACTAATTCAATTCTCTTATCCGTCAGGAGTCCCATGCTCGCTGCCATTGCGGTTGCCGTCTTCATCCTGCTGGTCCCAGGCGCAGTTCTCGGTTGGGCCAGTGGGCTACGTCCCACGCTCGCGTTGGCATCTGCCGGCCCATTAATGCTGGGTGTGACCGGTTTTTCCGCATGGTTGTCTCACGCGCTCGGGCTGGATTACACCTGGCTCTTCGTGGCCGGCATGTGGGCATGGTTCTGTGCTATTGGCTATCTGGTGCGCAGATTCGTCCCCCGAGCAACGCCCGAAGACGGCTTCGATTCCGGCGTTGTCACCGCGATGATTGTCGTCGGAGTTACGGTAGTCGGCTCGATGCGCGCCATGCTCGTGCTTAACGACGTCCCTGGCGGCCCCGGCGCTATCCGCGAAGCCTGGGACATGCTCTGGCATACCAACTTCCTCCGGTTCATTGACGAGCATGCAATAGCCTCGCCCACCGCGGCCGGTGACCTGATGAATCAGGAGACCGGGGCCGAAATGTTCTACCCCACCGGCTGGCATGCCATGGCGGGGCTGCTGCCCGGCTCGGTCTTCCTCGATTCCAACGTGTTTGCGTTCTTGGCCCCGGCGCTGCTTGTTCCCGCAGCAACTGCGGTGCTAGCCCGCACCGCAGTTGGTCCTAAGTGGGCGGCCTATGCCGGTCCCGCAGCTGCCGTCGCGACGCTGATGCTTCCGGAGATTTGGGTGGCCCTTTGGCGCACCTCCTCCATGCCGTATCTGCTCGCGGTGGCCGCTTTGCCGATTGCTGCGGCTTTGACCATGCGGGGCTATATTGTCCCCGCTGCGCTTGCCCTGGTCGGCACGTTTATCACCCACCCGGCCGGCGCAATTGCTGCCGTGCTCTTTGTTGGCTTGTGGTTGATTACCCAACCGAGCGTCAGTGGCCTAGTTCGCACGCTAGTTATCGGCGCGCTCGCCCTGGTGATGACTCTCCCGGCAGCTTTGTCCGCGAGGGGGCAAGGCGAATCCGTTGCGGGCTTTACCGGCCAAATTGAGATTTCCCGCTCCGAATCACTGTGGCGAACTCTGATTGGGTTTTCCCGCTATGCTGACGAGCCCATCTTTTCCCGGACTGTTCTGGTTCTTGTGCTCATCGGCCTGGTGGTGGCGCTTGTCTCTCGCCTGCCAGACAGCCCATGGGCTCCGTGGCCGGCACTGGTTTTCGGGCTGCTCTTTGTGGTGTCCGATAGTGCGCAGTCCCGTTGGTCTGAGCCGTTCGGCACCTATCTGAAGTTTATTGGCACTTTCTTCTACGACATGCCGTACCGCATGCAGGCGGTTATGGGAATTCTGCGCGCAGTGCTGGTCGGCTACGCAGTCGCGGCTGCCGTTGTCGCGATTGTGGCTGTGGCGCAGTGGATCGTCGCAAAGCGAGATCAGCCGACTAAGTCGTGGAATCCTGCGCTGGCGATGGGGCTCGTAGCGGCACTGGCGATTGTGCCTGCGACCTGGGCGAGTGGGCCTGCTCAGCGCGAGGCAATTCGCCAGAGTTTCGGAAGCACGTTTGTGACCGCTGCGGACATGGAAGCTATTGATTGGCTGTCCGCACAGCCGCATGCGTTTGAGGGGCATATTCTCAATGACCGTCGTGACGGTTCTGCGTGGATGTATGCCATCGCCGGACTGCCGACCCTGTTCCGCCATTTCTCCTTCTCCGACAAAACTGCCGAGGCGAGCAACAAGCTGCCGATAAACGTTGACCTGCTGGGCTCACATCCAGAGTTCGATGCCATGGCGAAGAAATTGGGAGTGCACTACATCATTAGTTCCCCGCCGGGTGTGAACACGGATGGCACGGAGGCGCTGTCGATGCGTTCCTGGGCATGGCACGCGCCGGGGCTCACGCCTGTGTATCACGACAGTTCGGTGATGATTTTCGCGGTCAACAAGATGTTTTCACCTGAAGAGTTGCACGCTGTTGTCAACAGTTCCCCACACCGCCCGGCGCGCCCCAATCCGCTGTGGATGCCTCCGCGCCAGCCAATCGTCCCCTCCCCCGACGAGGCTGTCGATCCGCTCGCCGGCGCGCGCATCACCGTCGACTCTCGCCGCGAGGCCATCGAGGCTATCAACGCCGACCTGCCTCGCGCGCTGCGTTTGAGTGGGGATACTTCCGCTCACATCGACAGCATCGTGCAACGCGCCAGCGACAAGCTCCGTCAGCGCGGCGCAATCGTTGGCGCGCATTCGCTTGCCGACGACACGGCGAGCGCAGCCACCGTAATCGTCGGTCGCTCATCAGAGGGCCAGACTCTTTCTGGGGATAACATCGGCGATCGTGGCTTTTCGGTATCCGCTGTGGTGAAGTCTCTCGAACCTGAGGACGATGCTCCTGCCGATTGGCAGTTGGCGGCGGGTGTGCGCGACGGAATGGTGTACCGAGGTTTCAATCCGCACAGCAGTTACAGCACAAACGGGGTGCCAACCGAGTTTCGCACCGGCCTGGCGCCGGCAGTGGCGGTGAACCAGAGTTCGCGGCCACATGCGCCGACAATTGCGCTATCGCTGGGAGCGGTGGGCGCTGAAAAACTCACCCGCGATTTGGCCGACCCCGCTATGCAGGACAAATGGGCCGACGCCATCGTTGACGGCATCGCCTCGATGTTGCGGCAGAACCGGCATCTCGTAACTGCTCCCGAGCCTGAGATAATCCCAGAGTTCGCTGACCTCAGAGCACACTAGTCCGCTCGGGGTTAGGCGTATGCCGGGTTTAGGCGTACTCCACGATCACCGGCGCGTGGTCCGTCCAGCGAAGGTCGTAGGCGGCAGGCTTATCCACTACCGAGCTGACAGCACGCTTGAGCATTGGTTCGGTTACCGCCTGGTAGTCGATCCGCCAGCCGGCATCGGTATCGAACGCCTTACCGCGGTAGGTCCACCAGGACCAAGGACCGTCGGCCTCTGGGTGCAGACGGCGAGTGACATCAAACCACACCGGATCTGCATTGAGCTTCGGGGCCTCCCACACAGAACCATCGGAGAAGGCACCGGATTCCAGCTCCTTTTCGCTGGCCTGAACCTGCGAATCCTGGGGAACCTCATCGGGCCAGCAGCCGAAGACCGAGTCCATCCAGGCACGCTCCTGCGGTAGGAAACCGCTCTTGCGGCGGTTGGTCTTCCAGTTCTTCAAATCCTGTTCGCGGTGGCAGATGTTCCAGTCGCCGCCGATGACTGCGTGGTGACCGTCGCGCCCCTTGGCACCCAGTTCCGCCAGGTAGTCGGAGAAGGCATCGAGGAAGCGGTACTTCTCATCCTGCTTCTCGCTCAGGGCAGCACCAGAGGGCAGGTAGAGGCTGGCAATCTGGACATCCACATCCAGGCCGGTGTCCGCTGCCGGGGCAATACCACTGATAAACCGACCGGATTCTTCGAACTCCTCGGAGCCGATGCCCACCTGGACGTCGTTAAGCGGAAAGCGCGAGAGAATGCCCACGCCGGCGCGCCCCTTTGCACCCAGGTTTTCAGCGCCGACCCAATGCCATCCGGCATCGAAAGCGGGCGCGAGGGCCTTGCGTGCCTGGTCGTCGGTGGCGCGGACTTCCTGCAACAAAACGACATCGGAACTGGTGTGCTTCAACCACTCCAGCAATCCCAGGTTGGTTTCGCTGCGCTCCTTGACGGCGGCGCGGATGCCGTTGACATTGATTGTCGCGATTGTAAGGCTCATGCCCTCATACGTTACCTATGCGTGCACTACGCCTTGAAGACCCCTAGCGCAGTTCGATGCGCTCAGCCTTCTTCGCCTGTGAGCGGCGGTAAAGAACAATGGTCGGCAGAGCGATGAAGATAGCCAACATCGCCAACGTCGCGCCGCCCAAAGCCGGTGCGCGGTAGCCATAACCGGACGCAATGACCCAACCACCGAGCGCCGCTCCAAAGGCGTTGGCCATGTTCAATGCGGCCTGGTTGAGAGCTGCCGCCAGCGTCTGTGCGCGACCGGCGACATCCATCAGACGGGTCTGCAGATTTGGCACCAATACCGATCCCAGCAGACCGATAAGGAGGAAGTTGATCGTGCCCAGCACAGCATTCTGTGAGGTGAAGTAGAAGACGCTGAGCATGATTACCATCAGCACCAGCGCAACCATGATGCCCCACTCCCCGATGCGGTCGGAGAGCCAGCCACCGATGTAAGTACCGACAACCATGCCGATGCCGTAGGCCATCAGCACAATCCAGATGTGGTTTTCGCTCATGCCCGCTTCGCGAGTCATAGTCCAGGTGATGTAGGTGTAAACCGCGAACATGCCGCCGAAACCAACGGTGCCGATTGCGACGGTCAGCAGCACCTGCGGTGTCACCAGAGCCGAGAGCTCATCCATCGGACGTGTCTTCGGCATGCGGTTCATATGCGGCACGGCGAACCACAGCGAAACAAATGCAATCAGCCCGATGACCGCGACAAACGCGAAGGCGCTGCGCCAACCGTAAATCTGTCCCAGCACCTGCGCGGCCGGCACACCAATCACAGTCGCCACCGACAACCCCACGCCCGACAGAGCCACCATCTTGCCGCGCTGTCCCGGCTTAGCCAGGGAGGCAGCCACCAGCGCCGCCACCGAGAAATACGCGCCGTGCGGCAGACCGGCGATGAAGCGCGAGACCATGACCGCTTCGAAAGAGCCCAGTGTGCCTGCCCAAACCGTGGCACCATTGCCGATGGTAAATGCCGCCATCAGCAGCAGGAGCATGCGCCTGCGCGGAATCGAGCCGGTCAGCACGGTAATTAGGGGTGCGCCCACGACAACACCGAGTGCGTACATCGAAATCATGCGCCCTGCGGCATCCTCATCACGTCCGAAGGCATCAGCGATGTAAGGCAGCAGGCCCATGGCCACAAACTCGGTAACGCCGATGCCGAATGCACCGACCGACAGAGCCACAATCACCAAGATTCGGCGTAGATCAGAGATGTCGTCCTGCACCGGAACAGGACGGCGATGCGAGCTAAACGCTCCCGCACGACGCGCACGCGGTTTGTGGTCGTCGTTGTGGGTTGTTACTTCGCTTGACGACGTCATTGCGACCGTCTCCTTTTCTCTTCTTACGCCAGTTGGTGGACTCTCAGTTCCCCTCGACTTTCGACCCAAGACGGGCTCGCAAAACCGTGAGGGGAGCCGCAAGGGAAAAATGAGACTCTACTCCGCAACACAAAAATTTCGCTATTTAATCCGCCTGTTCCCCGGGTATTTGTGCGCGGAATAACATCTGCGGCCATTAGTGGAAGTCGCTCACTCAAGTTCTTCCCAATGCATTTTGTAATCGGCATTGTTTGCCGAGGACTACGAATTCCCTTCGAGCGCCACGGACTTCCTACCCATCGAGCGCTCCGGGTCTTCGATGCTGCCGTAATAGCTACCAGGTAAATTGTTTTAAAAGATATTTCGAACTGCAATACCGATAGGATCTTGATCCACTATGGGCGACCGCTATAACCTCTACGAGTCTCTGACGCTGGATAGCGCAGCCAGCACCGAAGAGCTCCATGCAAATCTTTCTAATCAACTCTCCGAACTGCGAGATGCTGGCGTCTCGGAGTACTCCGGCGAGTTCCAGGAGAAGCTCACTGCGCTGCAAGTGCTTGGCGATGAGGGACGTCGTCGCGAATACGACGCTTTGCTGGCCGATGAGAACGCCACCATCACCATTGCGACGCTGCGCGGGCTGGCAAATCGCCCGGTACCCACTGCGCAGGAATCCTCGTTCCAGACGCAAACCCAGCAAGCACAGTGGTCCGCCCCCACTCAAACCAGTCCTGCGACAGTAACCACCACGGTGACCACGGATGTACCACCGCTGCCTGCAAACGCCACACTGCAGAACATGTGGCAGCGCATGCCACTCATCCCCCGAATCACTACCGGCTTGGTCGGTTTTTCAACTCTGATTGGCATCATCGCAGTTCTGTACGCAATCACGCTCGGCATCCAGGGCGCCAACGATCTCGGCAGCCTAGAGTCATCGTTGGGTGATTCTTGGGATGACATCGGCTACATTATGGGCGCTGCAGCCGCCCTCGTTCTTGTTCCAGTCCTCTTACTGATGGGAATGATGCTTGTCACCTTGACCGCATACTGGATTCACTCCATCCTCCGCGGTGAAGACTCGACGGCACCAATCTTTTTCTGCGTCACCGTGGCACCACTGGCGTTGGCTATGACCATCATCCCCCTCCTGTTCTTGAGCTCCTGGGTGGATGTAGTCCTCTTCCTCGCAGGTGCCATGCTGATCGCGGCTTGCGTTCTTATGTTCCTCAAGGACATGCGCGCATGGTTCCGCGGCCAGAAACTGGTCAGGACTACCCAGTCGGCCCCGGGGCAGGGCTATGCTCCGCAGTACCCACAGTCTCAGAACACTCAGGGCTACCAGTTCGGCCAGAACAATCCTCCGAACAATACACAGAACTAAATAGGCTGCCCTGAACAACCGCGCCGGCGTGCACGACACCCCAGCGCGGTTTTTCGTATTTGAAGGGTTTGAGCGCGGGGGCCGTCGTAAAGCGAAAAATGGAATGAAAAGCGGCGAATAAGCGACAAATAATTGCGCATTTCGTGACTTACCTCACATAATTGCGTTATTCATATCACTATCACTGTTTTTGCGCTATGCCCCGACACAACCCAAGATTCAAAACTGGGTTATCGTGGAACAAAACAGATAGGAGACATGAATTATGGCGACAATTATTTGGACCCGTACTGACGAAGCCCCTCTGCTGGCGAGCTACTCGCTGAAGCCAATCGTGGAGGCATTTGCAAGCCAGGCTGGTGTCAATGTTGAAACCCGCGACATCTCCCTCGCAGGCCGCATTCTGGCTCAGTTCCCGGAGCGTCTTTCGGACGAACAGAAGGTAGAGGATGCGCTGGCAGCCCTGGGCAAGCTGGTCAAGGAGCCGGACGCCAACATCATCAAGCTGCCGAATATCTCTGCATCCGTCCCGCAGATTAAGCGCGCTGTCGCAGAGCTGCAGGAAAAGGGCTATGACATTCCGAAGTACAAGTCGCAGCCGGAAGGCGACGAGGAGACCGCCGACCGCGCCAAGTTCGACAAGGTCAAGGGCTCTGCCGTTAACCCGGTACTGCGTGAGGGCAACTCCGACCGCCGCGCTCCGGAGCCGGTGAAGAACTACGCCCGCAAGCACCCGCACCGCATGGGCGCTTGGTCTGCAGACTCCAAGACCAACGTCGCCACCATGGCCTCCAACGACTTCCGCCACAACGAGAAGTCCGTTGTCATGCCGGAAGATGACAAGCTGACCTACCAGCTCGAGGCTAACGACGGCCAGATCATCACCCTGAAGAAGGACATGCCGGTCCTCAAGGGCGAGATTATTGACGGCACGGGCATGAACGTCCACATCCTGGACAACTTCCTGCGCGCTCAGATTCGCCGCGCACGGCGCGAGAACATCCTGTTCTCCGTGCACCTGAAGGCCACCATGATGAAGGTCTCCGACCCGCTGATCTTCGGCGAGGTTGTCAAGGCCTTCCTGCCATCTGTTTTCCCGAAGTTCGAGTCCAAGCTGGCTGCCGCCAACCTGACTCCGGACAACGGCCTGGGCGCCATGCTCGATGGTCTGCACAAGCTTGACGACGCTACTGCGGCGGCCGTCAAGTCCGCTATCGAGAAGGACCTGAAGGAAGGTCCGGCCCTTTACATGGTCAACTCCGATAAGGGCATCACCAACCTCCACGTTCCGTCTGACGTCATCGTTGACGCCTCCATGCCTGCACTAATCCGCAACGGCGGCAAGGGCTGGGGCCCGGACGGTGAGGAGCGCGACACCCTCGCAGTCATCCCGGACTCTTCCTACGCAGGCGTCTACCAGGCTGTTATCGAGGACTGCCGCGCCAATGGCGCTTTCGACCCGGCCACCATGGGCTCTGTCCCGAACGTCGGCCTGATGGCTCAAAAGGCTGAGGAGTACGGCTCCCACGACAAGACTTTCCAGATTCCGGTTGACGGTGTCCTGCAGGTCATCAACTCCGCTGGCGAGGTTCTGATTGAGCACCACGTCGCCGAGGGTGACATCTGGCGCTCCTGCCAGACCAAGGACGCCCCAATCCGCGACTGGGTGAAGCTGGCCGTTAACCGCGCTCGTATCACTGGCGACCCTGCAGTGTTCTGGCTGGACCCGCAGCGTGCGCACGACAACAACCTGATCAGCAAGGTCAACGAGTACCTGGCAGACCACGACACCGAGGGTCTGGATATCCGCATCATGGATCCGGTGTCCGCTACCAAGTTCTCCCTCGAGCGCATCCGCCGCGGCGAGAACACCATTTCCGTAACCGGTAACGTTCTGCGTGACTACCTCACCGACCTGTTCCCGATCATGGAGCTGGGCACCTCCGCCAAGATGCTGTCGGTCGTGCCGCTGATGGCCGGGGGCGGCCTGTTCGAGACCGGCGCAGGCGGTTCCGCACCGAAGCACGTCCAGCAGGTTCAGGAAGAAAACCACCTGCGCTGGGACTCCCTGGGTGAGTTCCTGGCACTGGCCGAGTCCCTGCGCTACGCCGCTGAGCATGACGACGACCCACGTCCACGCGTCCTGGCTGAGGCCCTGGATAAGGCAACCGCTACCCTACTCGACGAGGGCAAGTCGCCGTCCCGCAAGGCTGGCGAAATCGACAACCGCGGCTCCCACTTCTACCTGGCTCTCTACTGGGCACAGGAGCTGGCCAAGCAGGACGAGAACTCCGAGCTGAAGGAAGTTTTCGCACCGGTCGCTAAGGCTCTCACGGAGAAGGAAGAGTCCATCGCCAAGACCCTGATTGATGCTCAGGGTTCCCCAGCTGATCTGGGTGGCTACTTCCTGCCGGACGATGAGAAGACCTCCGCAGTTATGCGTCCGTCCGCTGAGTTCAACGAGATCATCGACGGTCTGAAGAAGTAGGACTAGCTGCTTGCTCCTGGCTGGCCTGGTTGGCCTGGTTGGCCCAGGCTGGCCTAGGCCGACCTAGGCTGACCGCCGGTTTCGGGCGATAGCCCCTCGCTCATGTTGCATTTGATGCACATGGCGCGAGGGGCTTTTTCTATGCCCTGACTTCCTTAACGGTCTTGACAGTATCCAGTGCTTTTCGGCGCTTTACGGTACCCTTCGCCCATACTCAGTCCCCTGTTTGGCTCGCCCCGACACTCGGCACCGCAGTGCCCGATGCCCCGGCACCGCAGTGCCTCACCCCATGAGTTACTGACTACCTTTATGACACTTTTGTCCAAAAAATTGCCTTCAAACTGTCATAAAGGTAGGCACTAACTCCTTCGGCAAACCGCCACCCGTCGAACACCACTCGCCACGCACCACCCACCACCCACCACGCGCCACCCACGCCCCCATATACAGCAGCCTCCACCCCCCACAACCGACCACGCCCCAGAACTAATCAAACCAATCCGTACTAAGCGGGCTATAGCACTCTCGACACAGATACACACACCCTCTTACCTTGGGTTTTTCCAAAACTTTGCAATAGACAGCTTGGTTCACTATTGTTTGTAAGCAACGTTTTGAACGACCTCAAAAAACCGCAAGGAAGTATCTGAAATGACCACCAAGTACGACAACAGCAACGCCGCCAACTGGGGCCTGTCCACTCGCGCTATTCACGCCGGCTTCGCTCCGGACGCACAGACCTCCGCGCGCAACCTGCCGATTTACAACACCTCCTCCTACGTCTTCGATTCCGCTGAGCACGCTGCCAACCGCTTCAACCTCTCGGATGCAGGCCCGATTTACTCCCGCCTGACCAACCCGACTGTGGATGCCGTCGAGCAGCGCATCGCCAGCCTCGAAGGCGGCGTCGCTGCCGTACTGTTCTCCTCCGGCCAGGCAGCTGAGACCGCTGCTGTCCTCACCCTGGCTCGTGCAGGCGACCACTTCGTCGTTTCGCCACGCCTCTACGGCGGTACTGAGACCCTGTTCAAGGTCACCCTGCCGCGCCTTGGCATCGACTGCACTTTCGTCGAGAACCCGGATGACCCGGAGTCCTGGCAGGCAGCAGTTCAGGACAACACCGTCGGTTTCTACGGTGAGTCCATCGCCAACCCTCAGATCGACGTCCTCGATATCCCGGCCATCGCCGAGGTTGCACACCGCAACAACGTTCCGCTGATTGTCGACAACACGGTTCCGACCCCGGCCCTGCTGCGCCCGCTCGAGCACGGTGCTGACGTCGTGGTTTCCTCCACCACCAAGTTCCTGACTGGTAACGGCTCCTCCCTTGGCGGTGTCATCGTCGACGGCGGCAAGTTCGACTGGACTCAGACCCGCAACGGCCGTTCCATCTTCCCGAACTTCACCGAGGCCGACGAGGCTTACCACGGCCTGAAGTTCGCCGACCTGGGCGCCCCGGCCTTCGCACTGCGTGCTCGCGCTGGCATTCTCCGCGACACCGGCGCTGCCCCGGCTCCGTTCAACGCTTGGGTTCTGGCTCAGGGCCTCGACACCCTGGCTCTGCGCATCGAGCGCCACAATGAGAACGCCAAGGCTGTCGCTGAGTTCCTCGAGAACCACCCGCTGGTCGCCAAGGTCAACTACGCTGGACTGCCGAGCTCCCCGTGGTACGAGACCCTGAACAAGCTGGACCTTTCCGGCGCCAGCGGCGTGCTCTCCTTCGACCTGAAGGATGCCGACACCGCCAAGGCGTGGAAGTTCATTGACGCTCTGAAGCTGCACTCCAACGTCGCCAACATCGGTGATGTCCGCTCGCTGGTTGTCCACCCGGCCACCACCACTCACTCCCAGTCCGATGAGGAGGGTCTGATCCGCGCCGGCATTTCCCAGGCCACCGTTCGCCTCTCTGTCGGTATCGAGAACATCGATGACATCATCGCCGATCTCGAGGGCGGCTTCGCAGCACTCGCGTAGACCGTTTGTACACAGACACAGAACGGACTAAGTAGTCTATAAGGCATGAGCTTTTCCCCATCTACCCCGGCCGCCCTCGCACCCGAGGGCGAACCGGGGCGTGTCTTTATCGGCGATGTCACAACCGAGGCTGGCGCGGTCATCCCCGACGTCACTGTCGAGTTCGAACGCTGGGGCCGGCTTAACGACGACTGCTCGAATGTCATCCTCCTCGAGCACGCTCTAACCGGCGACGCCCACGCTTCCGGCCCCTCGGATGAGTACCACCCGACTGCGGGTTGGTGGAACGGGATGATTGGCTCTGCCCGCGCCCTGGATACCGACGAGTACTGCATTATCTGCACCAACGTCATCGGTGGCTGTCGCGGTACAACCGGCCCTTCCAGTCCACATCCGGACGACGGCAAGCCCTGGGGCTCTCGCTTCCCCGCAATCTCCGTGCGCGACACGGTGACGGTGGAGCACCTGGCGCTGCAAGAACTGGGAATTTCCCGCCTCCAAGCTGTCATTGGCGGCTCCTTGGGTGGGGCCCGAGCGCTTGAGTGGTCACTGATGCACCCGGATTTCGTCGGCAAGGCATTGGTGATGTGTGTCGGCGCACGTGCGTCTGCTTGGCAGATTGGTATTCAGTCTGCGCAGATTCAATTCATTGAGTCCGATCCCGATTGGCATGGCGGCGACTACTACGACCGCGGTGTGACTCCGGCCCGAGGTCTGGGTTTTGCACGCAGGGTCGCGCATTTGACGTACCGTGGCGAGCTGGAGATGGATGACCGCTTTGGCGCGGCAGCGCAGCCCGGTGAGGATCCGCTGGGCGCGATGCGCACGGAAGATCGCTTCCAGGTAGAAAGCTACTTGGATCATCAGGCGAAGAAGCTGGCTCAGCGTTTCGATGCCGGCTCGTATGTCGTGCTCACCGATACCTTGAATCGGCACAATATTGGCCGTGGTCGCGGTGGCCTCAACGAGGCACTGCACTCGTCAACCGTGCCGACCATGGTTGCCGGTGTGGACACGGACATTCTCTACCCTTTCCACCAGCAGGAGCACCTCGCCCGCAATCTGGGCAACTGCATGGGGCTAGAAAAGATTGAATCCGCCGTGGGTCACGACGGATTCTTGACGGAGTTTGAGCGAGTGGATTCGATTGTGCGTAATTTCCTTGCTCGCGATGTCAGCTAATGCCAGCTAGCTTCCCAGCGCATCCACGCTGACTGCGAGGAATACGATTCCCATCCCGATTATGGAGCAAAACCATAGGTCAAAGGCCCGGGATCGCACAGAGAACACACCTAAAATGCTGTCCGGCAGGTACTGCCTAGCCACACCGAGCAGCATCATTGTGCTTCCCAGCATGAATGTGGCGCGTCGCCACCGCTCCAGACCCAGGAACACAACGAAGGCGGACATGCCGAAAAAGAGCGCGCCGTAAATCGTATACTGCACCCACATTGGCCACGATGCCCCCGGCGGCGGGGTCTTCGGGCTGTGCGGGTTCAGCATTGGATCCGGCAGGTCTTCCCGCCGGGCACGCTGCGCAATTTCCCTTTTCGACACGACTTGTTCCTCCTGGCTGGCTAGGCCAGGCCAGCGAGCTTTTCAGCGCGCTCGACGACATTGCGTACGAGGAAAGCGCGAGTCAGTGGGCCGACACCACCTGGGTTCGGGGATACGTAACCGGCAATGTCCCAGACGTCATCAGCAACGTCACCGGCCAGCTTGCCGTCGACACGCGAAACTCCCACGTCGAGTACAGCAGCTCCAGGCTTGACCATGTCTGCAGTCAGCATATGAGCGACACCAGCAGCGGCGATGATGACATCAGCCTGACGGGTTTCAGCGGCCAAGTCCTTGGTGCCGGTGTGACATAGCGTCACGGTGGAGTTCTCGCTGCGGCGAGTGAGCATCAGGCCGATTGGGCGACCAACGGTGACACCGCGGCCGATAACAACAACCTTGGCACCGTTGAGCTCGACGCCGAAGCGTCGCAGCAGGTGGATACAGCCGTTTGGGGTACACGGCAGTGGTGCTGGCTCGTTGAGGACCAGCTTGCCCAGGTTTACCGGGTGGAGGCCATCGGCATCCTTCTCCGGATCGATGAGCCCCAGAATACGGTTTTCATCCAGGTGCTTCGGCAGTGGCAACTGAACAATGTAGCCTGTGCACTCCGGGCTTTCGTTCAGCTCGGTGATTACTGCCTCGAGTTCTTCCTGCGTGGTGTCAGCCGGAAGGTCACGGCGGATAGAGGCGATACTAATCTGCTCACAGTCGCGATGCTTCATCTTGACGTAAGAGTGGCTGCCTGGATCATCACCAACCAACACGGTGGCCAGCCCCGGGGTGTAGCCGGCTTCCTTTAAACGCTCAACGCGCTTTTCCAGGTCTTCAAAGATTTCGTCTCGGTAGAGTTTGCCATCAAGCTTTGTCGCTGCCATGGCATTTATCTTAGGCACAGGAGCGAATAATGCCCAGAAACGCCTCGTAGCCGCTCTCGCCTTGCCCCTATTTACCGCCCATAAAGCCCTGCTGACGCCAGACTTCATAAGCAGCCACTGCTGCGGCGTTGGAAAGATTCATGCTGCGACGAGCTGGCAGCATCGGAATTCGGATTAATTGTGTAATTCGCGGATCATCGAGCACTGACTGTTCCAACCCGGTTGGCTCTGGACCAAAGAGCAGTACATCGGTGTTCGTGTACTCAATATCTGTGTGCCACGTGTCAGCGTGTGCGGTAAAGGCAAAGATGCGGCACCCTTGGCTGGCAAAGGCCTCCAACGCTTGATCGATGGAATCGTGAATACGCACATCGGCCAGGTCATGGTAATCCAGCCCGGCGCGACGCAGATTCTTGTCATCGAAGTTGAACCCCAATGGCTTGGCCAGATGCAGCATAGCTCCAGAGCCCGCACACATGCGGATAGCGTTTCCGGTGTTCGGTGGGATGACAGGCCGGTCAAAAAGCACGTGGCAGGTGTGGCTCGTAATCCAGTCTGTGGAGTTCGTTGGCTCGGTCGTGGCGCTATTCATTTCTTCCGTCAGTTCTTTTCCGCTGCTTCTATTACTGCTCGCTGTTGGTTTCTGCTGCCGCTGTCGTGGCAGGCGCCGCATCGCACACACCGTGCTCGGTGAAAAACGCGATGATGGTCTCACCGATTAGCGCTCGGCTCCTCGGCTTCGAGAACTTATGGCCCTCTCCCTCGACCACTAGAAAATCGGTGGGCACACCGTAGGCGTCCATGGCGTTGCGCATCTGACCAGACTCTCGCGGAGGCACGTTGGTATCCCACTCGCCGTGAATGAATAGGGTTGGAGCCTTCATTTCCTC
Organism: Corynebacterium sp. 401_CJEI; assembly: GCF_001076435.1. NCBI lineage: Bacteria > Bacillati > Actinomycetota > Actinomycetes > Mycobacteriales > Corynebacteriaceae > Corynebacterium > Corynebacterium sp. 401_CJEI. Next base: position 120,807 of record NZ_JVIP01000018.1, on the reverse strand, counting down.
CGCACGGTGCAGCGGTGAGATATCGCGCAGGAGCTCAGCATCCTGGTACGGGTAGCCGTATCGGGGGAACGCGGCCTGCGCCAACCAAGGCTCGGTGGATTGGTAGTAGGTTTCAAAACTTGTCATTCCGCAGGCATCGACGATGACCGCAAACTGATCCGGGTACCATGCCGAGGCCAACAGCGACATGAAGCCACCGTAGGATCGCCCGCCCAGAGCAATGCGTTCTGGGTCCGCCAACCCGGCATCAACGAGGAAGGAACGCGCCGCTGCGATATCCGCAATAGCGGCAAAGCGCCCATAGCGGTCGCCCGCGTGCTCGAATGACCTACCGGACCCTGAGGAACCGCGCACATTAGGAGTGAACACCACGAAGCCCGCCTCCACAATGCTGGCTAGAACATCGTGGTGGATGGGTTTCGCCTGCAGTTCTGGTCCGCCGTGGATGTGGATGAAAGCCGGCGGTAGTGCGTTTCCGGAAACGTCATTAGAACTATTGCGCACCGACTCCGGAAGGTAGAGCCAGCCAGACAGTTCCAACCCATCGCGGGAGACAAAGTAGACCAGCTCTGGAGCCGGCATGGTCTCCAGATTCTTCTCTTCCAGAGCCAAAATCCGTTCGGTGCGTTCCATGTCCAATGGCTCAATGACACCACCGATATTGCGCAGAATCTCCACCGTTGGCGCAAGGCCTGGCCCTTCTACTGTCAGGGAGATCAGCTCACCGTCACCGGAGATTGACAGCTCGCGCGCAACCATGCCCGGCAATTCCACATTGCGGCGCACCATCACCCGCATGTCGTCAGTCTGCGGGTGAAGGCCAAGGGTAAGCACCTCAAGCGTGCTGACCCCACCGCTATTCCACAGCACCGCCGCAGTGGAGGAATCCTCACTAATGACGAATTCTTCGACGTCTTGATCCGGATTGCCAATGAACTCCTCGACATCAACTTCGATGCCGATCTTCATATCCAAAATCTCCGCTGCGGTCGATTCCGCTGTGCGCGGCTCAGTAGTGCTGATACCGCTATCGGGAGTAATCCCCAGGCGCAGGATGCGACGCTGTTCCGCGCCATGATCTGAGAGTACGAATGCGGTCAGCTTCTCCTGCCCCGGATGCGCCAATAAGACACCGGCATCTGTGGTGGAGCCGGGATCGGACGGCAACAGCGGCTGCCACTGCTGCCCCGGCCCGACCAGCAGTAGCTCACGGTGGCCTCGCGGCCCCACCCGCACGAGGCCAAACCCGCCTTCAGCCGCTACCAGCTGGCTGTCAGTGCGTTTGTCAATGACCTCATACTTTGAGTTCGTCGGGTTGACCAAACGCGCATAGTTAATGCCCTGGGCATCGACCGCGTTCATCGCTAGGAGATCGTTATCCCATTCCACCAGTGTGGCGCGCATATCCGCATCCATACGCAGGGGGCGGGCACCGTCGACCTCCGGGTCGGTGGATACCAGCCAGGTCTGCAGTCGCTCCGTACCGTACGGAGAGACCTCACAGGCGATCCACTTTCCATCCGGGGAGTGCAGCACCCTGGTAACCGGGCCTTCCACCGGCAGTTTCACGGGGCGCTCCACACCTAGCCCCTCCGGAGTAATCTCCTGCTGTACCGCACGCGGGTAGCCGCTATCGCGGACAATAAAGGCGATTGCACTCCCATCCGGTGCTAACGAGGATTCATAGGTCTGGCGCATGACAATCCATTCTAGTAGTCAGCGAAAATCTCTACTTCGACCTGCCACCACTGGCTGCCCCAGAGCCTCGGACATATCCACCAGACGATCGGCCACGATTGTCACCGCACCAGAGGCTGTCTGCGCGATACCGCGCACCACCATCGCCCGCGAATTCACCGCTACCGGCCGAAATCGATTCCACAGCCCCGGCGTACACAGCACATTCACCAGCCCAGTTTCGTCCTCCATTCCCAAAAATGTCACTCCACCAGCGGTCCCCGGACGTTGCCTATGCGTCACGACTCCCGCCACTTCTACTCGTGTTCCGTCGGGCACTGTTTTCAGTTCCGCCGCAGGCACCACTCCACGTTCCTGCAGGTCTGCCCGCAACGCGGCCACCGGGTACTGCCCCGGGGTCACTCCCGTTGCCGTCAAATCGGCAGCTGCCAGCTCAAACTCCGTCATGCCGGGCAACGCAGGTGCGTCGGCAAGCGTGAGCCCCGGCAGCATGCCCTCACTTTCCGTCGCCGCCACGCCCGCCGCCCACAGTGCTTGCCGACGGTCAATCCCCAGCGACCCAAGCGCCCCTGCGCGCGCCAGTGCTTCCATGTGCCCAACACTCAGCCGAGCTCTGCGGGCGACATCTGCTGCGTTGACAAATGGCCGCGCTGCGACGATACGTTCCGCCACATCATTGCCCACACCAGCAATGGCACCGAGCCCCAACCGAATACGCCCATCGATGACGCTGGCTTCCACGCCTGAAACCGAGATATCCGGACCATCGCAGCCGATACCGTGCCGGCGAGCATCAGCAATCAACGACTGCGGAGAGTAAAACCCCATGGGCTGGGCACGGAGCAATGCGACACAGAACTCCGCCGGATAGTGGTACTTAAACCAAGCCGAGAAATACACCAAGGAGGCAAACGACTGCGCGTGTGATTCCGGGAAACCGTAGGCGGCAAAGGCCACTATCTTGTTCCACAGTTGTTCCCCAATATCCACATCAATGCCACTGGTGCGCTCCAGCCCAGCCAGAAAACGGGCATGAAGCGCTTCCATTTTGGCCACTGAGCGCTTCGACCCCATAGCGCGACGCAGCGAGTCCGCTTCCGCCCCACTGAAACCCGCCGCATCGACGGCCATTTGCATCAGCTGCTCTTGAAATAGCGGGATGCCCAGTGTCTTCCCGAGGGACTTCTCCAGCACTGGATGCTCATAGGTCACCGGTTCGAGTCCATTTCGGCGGCGAATGTAGGGGTGCACGCTACCGCCTTGAATGGGGCCTGGGCGAATGAGTGCCACCTCCACCACCAGATCAAAGAACTCCCTCGGCTTCAGTCGGGGCAAGGTGGCCAGCTGCGCGCGCGATTCCACCTGAAACACGCCCACCGCGTCCGCGCGTGCCAACATCTCGTAAACCTCCGGCTCGGCGACATCTATTTCCCACAGGTTCACTCGGCGCCCATGCTGTTCATAGACCAAGTCAATGCAATGGTGGATGGCCTCCAGCATTCCGAGGCCAAGCAGGTCGAATTTCACCAGTCCCGCTGCCGCACAGTCATCCTTATCCCACTGCACTACCGAACGACCTTCCATGCGTGCCCATTCCACTGGCACGACATCCGCAATCGGCCGATCACAAATCACCATTCCGCCAGAGTGAATACCTAGATGCCGAGGCTGCCCACGAAGCTGCTCCGCCAGTTGCTGCACCGGCTCCGGCGGGCACGCCTCCCGGTCTCTGACCCACGCATCGATAACGCCCGGCGAGTACCCCAACACCCGCGCCGCATCGCGCAATGCACCGCGCCGCCGGTAGGTAATGACATTGGCCACCTGCGCGGCATTGTCACGACCATACTTTTCATAGACGTATTGGATGACCTCTTCCCTACGACCAGACTCAATGTCTACATCGATATCCGGTGGCCCATCCCGTTCTGGCGACAAAAACCTCTCGAACAACAGCCCGGCACTAATGGGGTCAACATTGGTGATCCCCAGCGCAAAACACACCACCGAGTTAGCGGCCGAACCGCGCCCCTGCGCCAGAATTCCCGCCCGGCGACAGAACTCACAGAGGTCATGCACGATGAGGAAGTAGCCTGGAAAACCCAGCTCTCGAATCACAGTCAGCTCATTCTCTAACTGCGCCCACGCCCGCGCTTGCACGGAGCTATCCCCAGCTCCATCGGCCGGACCATACCGCCGCCGCGCCCCCGCACGAGCAATTTCCCGTAGCCACGAATCCTCATCGTGACCAGCAGGAACCTCCCAGCGAGGCAACTCAGGCGCAATGAGATCAAGCGTAAAAGCACACTCACCTGCAATGTCCTGTGTTGCCTGCAGCACCTGCGCCCCCAGATACCGTGTTGCCGCCGATAGCTCCTCCCACGAACGCAACCAAGCTCCGCCTGCGGGCTCCAGCCGTGACTCGAACCCGTCTAAGTCCTCCCGCACAGCAAGGGCCTGCTTCGCCCCGGCCAACCGGCTTGCCGCAGGCGAGGCCGCCGTCGCAGCAGAGGAAACCACCTCCCGCAGGCCATACTTCACAGCTGCGGCCGAAATAGCCTCCTCATCATCGGCCGCCTCTGCTGTGGAGCTCAGGCGGTGCTCGAGCGCCACGTTCTCCGCACCGAAGGCCGCAATGAGCTCTTCCAAGTCGCCGACCCAGCTGACGTCGGCAAGCACCTGCCAGAAACCACCTGCGGCCTCCCCTAACTCTGGCAGCGAGGGATAGCGGACGACGGACTTCTCCCCTGCCGACATATGCGCATCACACAGCGTGTGGCTCAGGCGCCGATAGCCCTCGGGCCCCCGCCCCAGCACTGTGAGGGGCCGCTGCGGAAGCCCCAGCTCCGCGCCGATGATTGTGGCGATACCAGCCTCCGCTGCAGCCTCGGCAAAACGAGCGATTCCATAGAAACCATCGCGATCTGCGAGCCCCAACACGTTTAACCCCAAACGCGCAGCCTCGGACACCAATTCTTCCGGATCCGATGCGCCATGCAGGAATGAATAGCTCGAACGACAGTGCAATTCCGCCTTAATATCCGCAGGCGAAAATGACACGCCACCTCCGCCACTAACACCGCTTTCCGGAGCTTCAAAAGCCCCAACGATGGAATCTGACAGCTGCCCCCACCAGCCATTGAAGCTGCCATTAGGCTGTAGTTTTCCTGAAAATTTACCCGATAGAATACGCTCAATCCGCGACCAGCTCAGTGGCCGACCGGACTGCTCCGACTGTCCGTCCGAGATGTTTTCCATGCCATGAACATTAACCCACCCTACGGACTGCATTCAAACGTATTTTCGATTAGTATGTGCATTAAGCGCCACCCCCGGGACGCATCCGTAAGTCACACCTCAGCCACGTTCGACTGTTTAGGCTGAAGTTGAATTTTCAGCACTACCTGGGCAAGTGCTAGCCTTAACCCCAGAATTAAAGACAGCTTGGTCTAGTTCTGCCTTAAAACTTCAGCTAACAAATCCCATTAAATAAGGAGACCCCTCGATGAACCTCAAGCGTTTTTCCGCCGGTGTACTTACTGTCGCGTTCGCCGCAACCGGCCTTACCGCCTGTGGCAGCTCGGATGATGCCATTCGCATCGGCACCACGGATGCCGGCAAGAAGGCCTGGACCGTTTTCGAGCAGAAGGCTTCCGAACAGGGCATCGATCTGGATGTTCAGTCCTTCTCCGACTACCAGACCCCGAACCGCGCACTCGATGAGGGCCAGCTCGACGTCAATCTCTTCCAGCACATCAAGTTCTTGGCTGAGTACAACGCCGGCGCTAAGTCGGACCTGACTCCGATTGGCTCGAGCGAAATTGTCCCGCTGGCTCTGTTCTGGAAGGACCACAAGTCGGTTGATGAGCTGAAGAAGGGCACCGAGGTCGTCATCCCGAACGACCCGTCCAACCAGGGCCGCGCTATTAACGTGCTGGTTCAGGCTGGCCTGCTGAAGCTGAAGCAGGATGACCTGCTGACCCCGTCCCCTGCTGACATCGATAAGGAAGCTTCCAAGGTCACGGTTCTGCCGGTGGATGCCGCTCAGACTCCGGCCGCCTACGGCGAGGGTAAGCCCGCCATTATCAATAACTCCTTCCTGGACCGCGCCGGCATCGACCCGAACACCGCCATCTTCCAGGATGACCCGAACTCCACGGAGGCAGAGCCGTACATCAACGTCTTTGTCACCAAGGCTGAAAATGCTGACAACCCGAAGTACGCGGAGCTCTCCAAGATCTGGCACTCCAAGGAGGTCCAGGACGCAGTCGCTGAGGACTCCAAGGGCACCTCGGTTCCGGTTGACCGTTCGGCTAAGGAGCTGCAGGACATTCTGGATCGCGTCGAAGAGCAGCAGCGCGAGCAGAACTAACGCCACTGCCACCTAAGCACCGCCCAACACCAGGGAACACAGACCAAGGGGCACTGATTCATTCGTGACCAACAGGGGAACGAAGCTCGAATTCCGCGAGCTGAACAAGCAATTCGGCGACGTCACCGCGCTCGCCGACATCAACCTAACCGTTGAACCCGGCGAAATCCTCGGCGTCATCGGTTATTCCGGCGCCGGTAAATCAACGCTCATCCGTATGATTAACGGCCTGGAAAAGCCAACCTCCGGGCAGGTTTTGCTAGATGACACCGACATCGTCGGCATCTCCGAGCGCCAGCTACGGGGCTTGCGCCGCAATATCGGCATGATTTTCCAGCACTTCAACCTCTTCCATTCGCGCAACGCGATTCGCAACGTTGAATACCCGCTGGAACTGGCCGGCATGCCGAAGGCCAAGCGCCGCGCTCGCGCCCAGGAGCTGCTGGAGTTCGTCGGTCTCGGCGACAAGGCGGAGTCCTTCCCCGAGCAGCTCTCGGGTGGGCAGAAGCAGCGTGTCGGCATCGCCCGTGCGCTCGCCACCGAACCGACGCTCTTGCTTGCCGACGAAGCCACCTCGGCACTCGACCCGGAAACTACTTCCGGCGTCCTGGATCTGCTGCGTCGCATCAATCGCGAAATGGGTGTCACTATCGTGCTGATCACCCATGATATGTCGGTTGTACGCGGTATCGCTGACCGCATGGCCATCATGGAAAATGGTCACATCGTCGAAACCGGTACGGTCCACGAGGTTTTTGCCAACCCCAAGACTGAGGTTGGCCGCCGCTTCGCCACCACCGCACTGCGCGATGTTCCAATTGGCCGTGAACGCGATTCGGTGAATCAGTCTGCCGAGAGCGCAGCAGCTCGCCTGGTCACCATCACTATCAATGACGGTGTTGACCTCGGTGCCCTAGCACAGGCCACTAGTGCCCACGGTGTCGCCGCCTCGGTGGCACACGGCGCGGTCGCCAATGTGCAGGCGAAGTCCTACGGCCGCCTTACTTTGCGATTGACTCCGCTGACAGGCAATTCCGCCTCGGATTCCTCTGATTTCGATGCCGCCATTGCTGCTATTTCCGAACTGACACAGGTAGAGGAGCTTGCATCATGATCGGTCTCTTAAACTCTCTGCCATCGGTGAGTGGCAAGGACACCAACTGGGATAGCCTCGGCCCGATGCTGGGCGAGGCATTCGGCCAGACGCTCTACATGGTCTGTGTCGCCATGCTGATTGGCGGTGTCGCAGGTCTGGCAATCGGCGTGCTGCTCTACACCACCCGCGATGGTGGCGTACTGCGCAACAAGTTTGTCTACCAGGTCCTCAATGTCCTGATTAACTTTGTCCGCCCAATCCCGTTCATCATCCTGGTTACGGCCATCGGCCCACTGACAAAGAACGTGGTCGGCACCACGATCGGCACCGAAGCCGCGGTGTTCGTCATGTCGATTGCCGCCACATTCGCCATCGCGCGCCTGGTGGAGCAGAATTTGATGTCCATCGACCCCGGCGTAATTGAGGCCGCCCGTGCGATGGGCGCAAGTCCGTGGCGCATCATCCGGACGGTCGTCGTGCCGGAGGCACTGGGCCCGCTGGTACTGGGCTACACCTTCGCATTCATCGCCGTGGTCGACATGTCAGCTATGGCCGGCTACATCGGCGGTGGCGGACTGGGCAACTTCGCAATCACCTACGGTTACCAGGCATTCGACTGGAACGTCACCCTGGTGACAACCCTGGTCATCATCTTCATCGTCCAGTTGGCGCAGATCTTCGGCAACTGGCTCTCCAAGAAGATTATGCGCAGGTAGCCGCGCACATTAGCTAGCCACTAGCTAGCGGCGGGTTACCTCGACCGCAGCCCAGCCCTTCTTTGGCCCTGGAGCATCACCGCAGGAAGACACAACGCCTTCCGTGGTGATTTTCTCCAGGGCCACTTCATATTCCACGACCTTGTCGCGGTCGCTGGGGCCGTCGTAAAGCGCGACGACTGCAGTCGTGCCGTCGACGTCAACGCGTGCGACATCATCTACGCCCCACGTATCGGCTTGACGACGCACAGCCAACTCGGCCGCCTGCCCCTGCGGGGTGTAGACACCACGGCCGCGGCAGCCCTCTGCATGCACGATGCCCTGCTGAGCGTCTTCGATGACCCCCTTGGCATCCACCGCACTCAGACGTCCAAAGCTGTAATTCCATGGCAACAGCACGCTGGCCGGCGCAAAGCGGTGCCCCTTAGAGTGCGAGGTTTCCCAAACAACCTCTGGGTAGAGATTGTGCATCGCAGCAGCGAGCGGGCGACCTTTAATCGCACAGCAACGATCGCGCTTACCGTGCGTACAGATGAGAAACAGTGGATGGTCCAGACGAGTGGCCCCCTCGGTGGGCTGGCCAGGGCGGATATCCAGAGTCATCAGGTCTTCAACATCGGCAACCATGCGATGTTCGAGAAAAACCTCAGAGCCATCCACTGATTCACAATGCGCGATATAGACGTTAACGCCATCACACGGCTGCTGGCCGATTCGGCCTGGCTTTCGAATCAGCTGCAACGCGCCGCCGCGTTCAGACAGCCAGGCCTCTACCTGACCGGTGATCTCTGCTCCCCATACCCCGCCGTCAAAAATATCGTGCGACCAACCGAGTTGGTGCTCCAACGCAATAAAGAGCTTTCCGGTCTTCGCAGTACCGGGAAGCGGCTCAGTCATCTGAGCGGAACAGGTGGTATCAAATTTGGCCTGGCTCATACGCCTAAGCGTAATTGAGTGCCCCCTGCGATTGGGTCTTAGGTCGCAGCGTTCACCCCTGTTTTATTACTATTGTGCAACACTTTGACAACAAATACTTCTGACCTCGACTTTTGTAGTTCAGCTTGTTGAAATTCCGTAACTGCGCACATACCGTCAGACGTATGAATACGAAATCGCTGGATGTTTCGCGCACCCGTACCCGTATCGCGGCATCCCTGTGCCTCGCATTGGGCCTGGCTCTCGGCGCTTGCTCCTCTGACTCATCCCCAGACTCGGCTGCTGCAGTGTCTATGAAGACTGACTCAACCGCTGGCACCTCCGATTTGTCAAGCAGCTCTAGCAGCTCCACTAGCTCATCTGCGGCGGCGCAAACCACCATGGATGACGATGCTGCTCCGGAGGGCGATTTCAATAGTTCCTCCTCAGAAGCTGCCCCTTCCGATGGCGCTTACTTGGGTATTGAAGATGTCCGTGTCGGTTCCCACGACGGTTACGACCGCATTGTCTTTGAACTCACGGGCGAGGGCACTCCGGGATATTTCGTCCGTTACGAGGATGTGCCGACCCAACAGGGCTCCGGCAAACCGATTTCGGTCGACGGCACAGCCAAGCTGGTAATCGACTTGCGGAGCATGGGTTACCCCTTTGATTTCCAGATGGAGGACTTCCCCTCTGACCCGGTCAAGCCGACATCGACGTCCGTTATTAAGGAAGTCGTTGGCGCCGGAACCTTCGAGGGACAGACTCAGTATGTCGTCGGGCTCAAGGGCGATAAGACCCCGTTCAAGGTTTTCTCGTTGAACAACCCGAACCGCCTGGTTATTGACTTCCAATCGAAGTAATCGGGTTGCCCCTCCCCGGTGCCGGCCCCTCGCTACGCCTCTACGCGTAAGCCCCCTCGATTCTCCATGCGCCGGCATGCCCTATGAGCAACCAGGCGACGATGGTACCGTCATGCGCTACCGCACGGATTTGCAGTCTTGCCGCTCGGCGAGCCTCATCGGGTACCCACCAGCGCTCGTCAATCGGCCAGGGCCCAGCCCACGATGACACGCGGTACGTTGTCACTCCATGCCGCACCAGAGATGGTTCCGCCGTCATGGTCGCTCGCCCAGTTACGCCCACGGTCTGCCCATTGTCATCGAGCACTTCCACCTCAGCATTAGCAGTCGCGGGAATAGTTGCCGGATTGGGAGCAAGAACGGCTCCCGGCCACGGCTGATTATTTTCCGCGGTTTTTGTGTTTTTGGGTTTTTCTCCGAAAGCGACAAATCCCACTCTTTCCCCTGGGCCACGCCCGCCCTGCATGATTGGTTGCTGTACTGCCTCTGACCCCAGTAACCCCTGCACACGCTCGGCAGCCCGGCGCGCTTTGGCTCGCGCATCATCACTACCGTGCCACAGATCCTGCTTTACGGTCCCGGCGGCGGCCACATCCAGTGGCTCTAACTGCAGCTCTACAATTCCGCGGCTGTCATCTCCATCATTTTCCTCAGCGCCGTCAACAGTTCCAGCAACAGTGCCGCTGTCCCCTCGTGGCTGCTGCCGATTCCTGTTATTCAGCCAGCCATCGAGCTGCCACCGAACCCTGTCAGCCGTAGTCTGTTCTGCCAGTGGCTCAGTGCAGCGCCATACTCTGCGCACCTCTGAGCCGTCACTAAATTGCGCCACCACCGCTAAGCGGTAACACGAATACCCATGGTTAAAAAGTTTTTCATGCAGTTGCCCAGCTAGAAAGCGCGCGACGAATGAGGCCTCATCCACTCTTCGGAGTGGACTCTCCCAAGACTGGTAGCTCACCGCCAGTCCTGGCGGCAAAGATCGCGGTGCCACCAACCGCACTTCCCCACGGCAGGCCAAATCGTGCCATCTAGCCCCCTGCGCCCCAAACCTGTTGGCTATATCCCGCTTAGGCAACGCAGCGACATCCCCCAATGTGCGCAGGCCGAGTTCCTGCCACGACTTCGCAAGCTCTGCGGGCATCTCCAGTGCACTTTCCGCCCTCAGCTCCACCAGAGAGATTCCCTGCCGAAATCTTTTGCCTTCATCTTCCCCGGGAGCTACCAGCACTCCCCTGCGCGCTGCCAAAATAGCTGTCACAATATCGTCCGCGAGCCCCAAGCTGCAGTCCACGCCCGGTACCGCAGCGGCATCAAGCAGCTTTTCCAAGGCCACATCCTGTCCGCCGTAATAACGCATTACCCCTCGCGCTGCCACAACCGCCAAGCCTGGCCGTAGAGCTTCGACCCCAGCTGCCACCGCCTCCAACCGTTGCAGCACGGACTCGAATTCTGCAGCGTCGCGCACCGCACTTTCCTCGACAACCTCCAGCTCCGGGCACAACGCTTCCGCATGGCGACGGCTTTGCCCGCGCCGTACCCCTGCACGGCGCGCACTCGGAGAACAAGCAGCTACTCCGCTATCACCCACAATCGCAACTGGACTGAGCGGATTAGCCTGCGACGTCACAGATGCTAGATGTGCTGCCTGCACTGGCCAATCAGGAAGCCATAGCGCCACCACACGGCTCGATTCCGCCGCTACCACTAGGACCTCCTCTGCGCGGGAAACGCGACCACATTGTTCTGTTCCACCTGTTCCCCCACCCGCCAACGGCACTGCCTCCGCGGAAACCGCGTCCCCGACACACTGACTTGGTAATCCACTGCTCGAATCCGGCCATAACCAGTGCCAAGCCCGGAAACACCAGCGACAGAGCTGGAAATTTCCGCAGCAGCGCCCGGCCACTGCTGCCCGACAAAAACCAGAGCACAACCACTCGTGCGCAGTCGTGCCTGCAGCGGACGTGCCTGCGACGGCGGCGGAGTGCGCGCCAACGAAGCCACCACCAAGTCAACGCCGTCCGCCAACAGCCCAATTACTTCAAGCGGCTGCATTCCAGGATCTGGCACACAGACAATGTTCGATAGCTTCCCGCCCAACTCCACCACGGAGAGCAACCCCTGTTCAGCGAGTCCAACTAGCGCAACATGACCTGTCTTCGTAACTTCCGCGATTAGACCTGCCAATACCGCACCGGGCTGTTCAATGACACTGACAGCCCCTTTTCGCACTACTCCCGCCAACGTATTTTCCAACGCCTCCGGCACCGGCAGAGCCTCACCGAGCCCAAAGGTTGCACCAGTTGCAGTCCCACCAGACTGGGCTGCCATCGCCTGCCGCAATGCCGCAATAGTCTGTTCCTTAGACTGCCCCGCAGCAATATTGACCGCCGTTGTCACTTCTTGTTCCACCTCATCCCGCTGCTATCCCACTGCCATCTCACTGCCATCCCCACTGCCCTGCCCACCACGAACACTGCTCGAATATTCTTTCCCAACAAGCGGATTAAACACTACCCTAAATAGCACGTACGTTCGATATTAATGCGCGAAGAAAAGCGCCGCACACCACCGCGCGACGCTCTAACCTCAGCCGAGTACTACATTTCGTACTACTTAGGCCTTCACATCGAGAACTACATCGAATTCGAGCAAATCAGCCGACGACGACACCGGCTTGCGCTTTTCGCCCTCATGCGAAGCCTTGAAGGCACGGCCCTCACGCCACCCCTGGTAGGCCTCCTCACTCTCCCACTCGGTAAAGACGAAGTAGCGGCTCTCTCCTGCAGTCGGACGCAGCAGTTGGAAACCAATGAAACCCGGCACATCGGTCATCTTTGAAGAGTTAGCGGAAAAGCGACGTTCGAGCTCTTCTCCCGCACCCTCAGGAACGGTAATAGCGTTAATTTTTACAATGCTCATGGCCTTAACACTAGCCACACAACTCTCAACAATCTATAGTTCCATCGCTACTAAACTTAAGAAGTATGACTGAACGCAGCCGGCACCAACACTCTTCAGGCTCTTACCAAGACGCAGCCGAACGCACGACGAAATTTATCAATAGTCCCGTGCGCCTGGGGACGGCAATTGGCGTCACCACCGCAGTGATCGCACTGCTCGCATTGCTTAAAGCCCACATCATCGGCTCCATTGGCTGGTGGATCCTGATCGCGCTTCTACTCGCACTCATTGGCACCACACTTTTCGTGCGCCAGGCAAAAACATCCACCAAAGAAACTCGGCCCTCCTACTTCGCCGAGCCAATGCGCGAGTCACCAAACGACATCTCGTGGAATAGCAGTCTAAGCGTGCTGCTGATGTTCCCCGGCGCATGGATTATTGCCGCCGTCGCCGAACGAATCTCCTCTACACCGGTCGCCTGCATAATGACCCTAGTTCTGTCCGCCATCACCGCTACCTGCGCAATCCTGCCGCGGCAATTCGGCTTCCTCCCTCTCGGCGCGCATCTTCCTGACAATTTCGCCCAGCGCTGCCCCTACCCCGCCGACTCACCAGAGGCCCGCATCCTCGCGGTCCTCTTCACCGCGCGTCTACGCGACGGCTACGTCTTCTTCACCGACCAGCTCCCCTATTTCGCCGTGCTTGACGACGATGCCGTGAGCGCAGCTCTCCACACCCTAGCCGCCGATAAGCGCATCACCATCGCCAAGAACAATTCGGCCCTGACGGAAGAGGGCCGTGCCCGCGAGTTTGCACAACTCACAGACACGGCCCTCGCCAACTAGTGGCTTACTCCCACTCAATGGTTCCCGGTGGCTTGGAAGTCACATCCAGGACCACGCGGTTGACCTCAGGCACCTCGTTGGTGATACGAGTGGAGATTTTCTCCAGCGTATCGTAGGGAACACGAGTCCAGTCAGCGGTCATCGCATCCTCAGAGGAAACCGGGCGCAGCACGATTGGGTGGCCATACGTACGACCATCACCCTGGACACCAACCGAGCGGACGTCGGCAAGCAGGACGACCGGGCACTGCCAGACAACCTCGTCCATACCTGCGGCCGTCATTTCCTCGCGTGCAATGGCGTCGGCGCGGCGGAGGGTATCCAGACGCCCCTCATCGACAGCGCCGATGATGCGGATACCAAGACCCGGACCCGGGAACGGCTGGCGAGCGACGATTTCTTCCGGCAGCCCCAGTTCGCGGCCGACCGCACGGACCTCGTCCTTAAACAGCAGGCGCAGCGGCTCAACGAGGGTGAACTCAACGTCATCCGGCAGACCGCCGACGTTGTGGTGGCTCTTAATGTTGGCGGTACCAGAACCGCCACCGGACTCAACCACATCCGGGTACAGGGTGCCCTGGACCAGGAAGTCCACGGTCTCGCCCTCCGGAGCGCCCTCCAGCGCCTGTGCGACAGCGCGCTCGAAGGAGCGGATGAACTCACGGCCGATGGTCTTACGCTTGGTCTCCGGATCGGTGATACCAGCCAGAGCATCCAGGAAGACCTTGGAATCGTCGACGGTGATCAGCTTCGCACCAGTTGCGGCAACGAAATCCTTCTCAACCTGCTCGCGCTCACCCTGACGCATCAGCCCATGGTCAACGAAGACACAGGTCAGACGGTCACCAATAGCGCGCTGCACCAGCGCGGCGGCGACTGCGGAGTCGACACCGCCGGACAGACCGCAAATTGCGCGACCGGTCTCACCGACCTGATTACGGACCTGCTCAATCAGCTCTTCCGCGATGTTAGCGGCAGTCCAGTCCGGCTCCAGGCCAGCAATCTCATACAGGAACTTCTCCAGAACCTGCTGACCATACGGCGAGTGGTTGACCTCCGGGTGGTACTGCACACCGGCCATGCGCTTTTCCAAGCACTCGAAAGCCGCTACCGGAGCACCCTTGGTGGACGCCGTAACGGTGAAGCCCTCCGGTGCCTTAGACACCGCGTCACCGTGGCTCATCCACACCTCGTGTGTCTCCGGCACACCAGTGTGAGCGACACCGCCACCATCGACGACGTTCAGCTGCGTGCGACCGTACTCACGGTCACCGGTAGCAGCGATCGTGCCACCGAGCACCTCAGTCATCGCCTGGAAACCGTAGCAAATACCAAACACCGGAATGCCCAGCTCAAGCCACTCTGGGTTGAGCTTCGGGGCACCTTCGGCGTAGGCACTGGACGGGCCGCCGGACAGCACCAGCGCGGCCGGGTTCTTGGCCTTAATTTCTTCGGTCGTCGCATCATGCGAGACCACTTCGGAATAAATTTTTGCCTCGCGCACACGTCGCGCGATGAGCTGCGCATACTGCGCACCGAAGTCCACGACGAGGACGGGCTTAGTCACCTGTTCAGACACGCCCTAAAGCTTATCAAGACTTACGGACTGCAGGCATCCCCAGGTTCAGTGCAGCCGGAGCATCTTCCGGCACAGCCGGGTTCACCGGAGCAATCGGATCCAGGCGCACGTAGGACTCACCCTGCGCCGGACGCTGATCTTCCTCACCCTTATTCGGCCACAGCGACGTTGCACGCTCCGCATTCGCGGAAATCGACAGTGACGGGTTCACTCCCGGGTTGGCTGCCATCGCCGAACCGTCGTGAATCGAGAGCGTCGGGTAACCCCACACACGCAAGTACGGATCAACAACGCCGTTTTCGGGTGAATCCGAAATCGTTGCGCCGCCAATGAAGTGAGCTGTCAAAGGAATGTTTGCCAACTCACCGATAGTGCCCCCAGCCAGCACACGACCATTCCGACCACGTGCACTGAGCTTGTCCGCCGCACGTTGCGTAGCTTCGTTACCCGACGGAATCCACGTCGGATTCGGCTCCCCCTCGCCCTGCTTACTCATCAGGAAACGCACCGGCCCGATCTTTTGCAGGTACGTCGTAATCGAGTTGTCGCGATTCTGCATCACCAGAGAAATCACGGTGCGCTGCGACCACTTACGCAGATTCACGAGCTGCGTCAGGTAGTTAGGATGCTTTACGACGGTTCCCACAGCCTGCAACCATCGCGGAGTCCGACGACCTCCTTCGGTCATAATCATCTGCAGCATTGCGATGGCATTAGAGCCCTTACCGTAGCGCACTGGCTCGATATGGGTGTCCTCATCTGGGAAGAATGACGAAGTGATGGCTACACCGTTAGAGAAGTCATTTTCCGGGTCCACCTTCGTACCCATCGCGCCCAAAATAGCCTCGGAGTTGGTGCGGGTCAGCTTGCCCAAAGATTTCGGTAGCAGCGGCAAGTGCCCATCGGCCTGCTGGCGATGCAGCAAATTCTGGGTGCCCCATGCACCGGCGGCGAGAATGACGCGCTTAGCGCTAAACTGCTGCTTGCCCTTAGCTACCCAACGGCCAGTGCGCTCAGTGTCAATAACCCAGGAGCCATCAGCCTGAGGATGCAGGCCAGTAACGGTAGTGCGGTCAAAGACCTGCGCACCGAACTTCTCCGCCAAGTAGAGGTAGTTTTTAACCAGGGTGTTCTTGGCATTGTGACGGCAACCAGTCATGCACTCACCACATTCCGTACAAGCAGTACGGTCCGGGCCAATCCCCCCGAAGTAAGGATCGGAAACTGTTTGCCCTGGCGCACCCTGTCCACCAGTCTTAGCTCCGAAGAACACACCCACCGGAGTCGAGCGGAAAGTATGGCCCACACCCATATCTTCGGCTACCTCACGCATGACGACGTCGGCAGGCGTGTCGGATGGGTTGGTGACCACCCCGAGCATGCGAGATGCATTGTCATAGTGCGGAGTGAGTTCTGACTCCCAGTCGGTAATGTGCCCCCACTGACGGTGCTGGAAGTATTCAGTGCCCGGCTTATACAGAGTGTTTGCGTAGTTAAGAGAACCACCGCCGACGCCGGCACCAGCGAGAATCATGACATCTTTCAACATGTGCACACGCTGGACACCAAAGAGTCCCAGCTTAGGAGCCCACAGGTACTTGTGAAGCCGCCAGCTGGTCTTGGCAAAGTCTTTATCTTCGAACCGTCGACCAGCTTCGAGAACTGCCACTCGGTAGCCCTTTTCGGTCAACCGCAAAGCAGAAACAGAACCACCAAAACCGGAACCGACGATTACAACATCGAAATCACGTTGTTTACTCATGGGAAAAGCCACCTTCTCTAAGGGCGTAACGCTAATGCGCGGAACTCATGTTCCTAACCCTAAGCGGAGGTGGCTTTTCAGTAAGGTAGTTTTGCGAAAAAACTATCCGATTACTTTAATTAAAAACCCTTCGGACGTACCGACAGCTCAACGCGGTGGAAGGACTTCAAGTTGGTAAAGCCGCACTTGGCCATTGCGCGACGCAGGCCACCGGCGAGATTGCGGTCACCGAACGGCGAAGCGGAAGGGCCAAACAGAGCCTCTTCCAGGCTGACCAATTCCTTCTCATCGTCGACGACCGGCCACACCGCACCGCGCGGGTACTTCGGGTGTGCCGCAACAGACGGCCAGGCGTAGCCCTGCCCCGGAGCTTCGTGGACGGTTGCCAGCACACTGGACAGTGCCACAGCATCCGCACCGCAGGCGATTGCCTTGGCAATGTCACCGACGGTATCAATGCCGCCATCGGCAATGATGTGGACGTAGCGCCCCTCGGTCTCATCGAGGTAGTCCTTACGAGCAGCTGCAGCATCCGCAATAGCGGTAGCCATTGGCACATCGATACCGAGCGCATCCGGGGACGTCGTAAAGCCCGTACCGACAATCACACCAGCGGCACCTGAACGCATTAGATGCAGCGCAGTCTGGTAGTCGACAACGCCACCGGCGATAACTGGAACGTCCAGGCTGCCGATGAAGTCCTTGAGGTTTAGTGGTTCACCCTGAGCCGTGACATGCTCTGCGGAAATCAGCGTGCCCTGGATAACCAACAAGTCGATGCCGGCCTTGATAGCCAGCGGAGCCAGCTCACGGGCATGCTGCGGGGAGACACGAACTGCAGTAATCGCGCCGGTTGCGCGAATCTCCTTGATGCGCTCAACCAACAGGTCAGTATCAATTGGAGCAGAGTGCAGTTCCTGCAGCTTGCGGTTCGCTGCCTCGGATTCACGCTTGGTGGCGGCATTCTTTGCCAACTCCACCAGCTCGGCGATCTTGTCCTGCGCATCGGCGTGACGGGCCCAGATACCCTCGGCGTTGAGAACCGCCAAACCGCCCAGGCGAGCAAACTCAGCGACGGATTCCGGGCTGGCGATGGCATCTGTCGGATGCATCATCATCGGGAGTTCGAAATCGTAGGCGTCAATTCGCCAGGAGGTATCGACGTCCTTGGACGACCGGGTACGCCGAGTGGGAACGAGTGCAATATCGTCCAACTCGTAGGTCCGGCGTGCCTCGCGGCCAATACCGATTTCAACGATGTCGCGCATGAGCTTTCCTCACATGCCCTTTCCGTGGAATTTAACTCGACTAAGCCAGTTTAGCGCTGGTAGTAGTTCGGCGCTTCGACAGTCATCTGGATATCGTGCGGGTGCGACTCGCGCAGGCCTGCAGCGGTGATCTGGACGAACTGTGCGTCGTGCAGCTGCTCGACGGTAGCGGAACCGGTGTAGCCCATAGCTGCACGCAGACCACCGACCAGCTGGTGAACGATGGAGTCGATACTGCCGCGGAACGGAACACGACCCTCAATGCCTTCCGGAACCAGCTTCTCTTCGCTCTTGACATCAGCCTGGAAGTAGCGGTCCTTGGAGTAGGAGCGCTTCTCACCGGTCAGGCCGCGGCCCTGCATAGCACCCAGCGAGCCCATGCCACGGTACATCTTGTACTGCTTGCCGTTGACGAAGGTGACCTCACCCGGAGCCTCAGCGGTACCGGCCAGCATCGAACCGAGCATGACGGAGGATGCACCGGCTGCCAGAGCCTTGGCGATGTCGCCGGAGAACTGCATACCGCCATCGGCGATAATCGGAACGCCAGCCTTCTTAGCTGCGACAGAGGCTTCCATGATGGCGGTGATCTGCGGGGCGCCCACACCTGCGACAACGCGAGTGGTGCAAATCGAGCCTGGGCCGATACCGACCTTGATGGCATCTGCACCCGCGTCAATCATGGCCTGTGCAGCGCCACGGGTAGCCAGGTTGCCGCCGATAATCTGGATGTTCTCGCCGAATTCCTTCTTAACGCGGGAGACCATCTCAAGTACACCTGAGTTGTGGGCGTGAGCGGTATCAACAACGAGCACGTCTACGCCTGCGTCAGCCAATGCGTGCGCGCGCTTCCAGGAGTCCTCGCCGGTACCGATGCCAGCACCGACCAGCAGACGGCCGGAACCATCCTTGGAAGCATTCGGGTACTGATCCTTCTTGACGAAGTCCTTGACGGTAATCAGACCAGTCAGGCGGCCTTCGCCATCGACGATCGGCAGCTTCTCCACCTTGTGAGCGCGCAGCAGGTTCAGCGCCGCATCGCCAGACACACCCTGCTCAGCCACGACCAGCGGCATCGGGGTCATGATTTCGGAAACCTTGCGGTTCAGGTCTGCCTCAAAACGCATGTCGCGGTTGGTGCAGATACCGACCAGCTTGCCGTCCTTGTCGACGACCGGCAGGCCCGAGATGCGGTAACGAGCGCACTTGGCATCTACTTCGGCGATGGTGTCATCCGGGGAACAGGTCACCGGGTCGGACACCATGCCAGCCTCAGAGCGCTTCACAATCTCGACCTGCTGAGCCTGCTCCTCGATAGACAGGTTGCGGTGCAGGATACCCATACCGCCCTGGCGGGCCATGGCAACAGCCATGCGGGCCTCGGTGACGGTGTCCATAGCAGCGGACACAACCGGAATGTTCAGACGCAGCTCACGAGTGAGCTGCGTCGAAGTATCAACGCCGGAGGGGATAACGTCCGAAGCATCCGGCAGCAGCAGGACGTCATCGAATGTAAGGCCGACTAGTGGAATCTTGTTGGGATTGTCTCCGCCGAGGCTAATTCCCGTGGGGTTGGTCATGGACTCCTCCTGCTCCACCCTTGCCGACATCCGGCCAGGGGCGCTATCGCTTCGTGGTTGCCAAACGTTATATACAGGGTAGTCCTTCAGTGATGAAACGCGACAATTAGGCGGAGCGACAGGTGCCCGACAAGGGTTAGCCGAAAGCTAGCTGAGGGTTATTCCAAGGTGAACTAAACCCCAACTAAGTGCATCGCCAATCGACAGGATTGCCGTACAGAGCTGTTACGGTAGTGGTTGTGAACCACAACTTTTTCTCATCCATGCCGCGGGATCCGTTCGAAGGAGATCCCAATGACCCGGCAAGCTTTCTCGAGCCGGATGAGCCGTTTGCTCCACTGACAGACCAGGAACGTCGAGAGGTTCTTGAAGATCTGGCCGCAGTTCGCCTATTCCGCACCGCTTTGAGCCCAGAGGGATTACTGGGCGTCTGCATGTTGTGTGAGGACTGCGGTGACGAGCACTTTTATAACTGGGAGGTTTTGGAAAACCACTACCTGATGCTCCTGTCTGGCCAGGCATCCCCGGTTCACGAGCCACAATTCGATCCAGACCCCTCCCGTTACGCCCCATGGGACTACTGCGCAGGCTTTGTCGACGGTTTGCGTTCTCGACGACCTGGCCGTTTCTAAAAATTTGGTAAGAGTTTGACGGAATTGTTTGCGTAGTATCCCGGCTGGCCTCCTTAGGTTTACCAACCGTTCATTGTTGGCCTCCACACTTGAGCTCACTGCTTCAAGAAAGCTCAATGAAGGAGACATCAATTCCGATGACGTACATCGACCACTTGCCCGGGCCCAATGCGGATTTGTGGGATTGGCAGCTGCACGGCTCGTGCCGCGGGCAGGACTCCGCGACCTTCTTCCACCCGGAAGGCGAGCGCGGACGCGCACGCAGCCTGCGTGAAGCCCGTGCGAAGGCTATCTGCCGTTCTTGCCCTGTTCTTATGCAGTGCCGTAGTCACGCACTCAAGGTTGGTGAGCCATACGGTGTCTGGGGCGGTCTCAGCGAATCTGAACGAAATGAAATCCTTCGAGCTAAGCCGGCTGCACGTGAACGCGAACTTGAACGCGTTCTAGTCACTGCCATGTAGTCCCTCTCCTCTCTCGGACTCCATCCAGTTCACATAAAAACCAAAATGCTCCCCACCCTCAGATTGAAAGGTGGGGAGCATTTTACGTGCCAAAGGCCCGGGCACTAGCTCACTGACAATTAGTGAGCGTGATCGTGCTGCGGCTCTTCCTCCGGCTTGTCCACAACAGAAGCCTCGGTGGTCAGCAGCATACGCGCCACGGAGGTTGCGTTGACGACTGCGGAGTGAGTGACCTTGACCGGGTCAATGACGCCGGACTCAATCAGGTTCTCGTAAGTGTCAGCAGCAGCGTTGTAGCCGTTGCCGTTCTCCAGCTCACCAATGTGGTAGACAACGACAGCGCCGTCCTTACCAGCATTCTCAGCAATCCAGAAAGCCGGACGGGTCAGAGCCTTGGCAACTGCACGGACACCGACTGCCTCGTCGCCCTCGAACTCGTCAGCGAATGCCTCGAGTTCACGGGAGATCTGCACCAGTACGGAACCGCCACCGGCGATGACGCCTTCCTGAGCTGCCGCACGAGCAGCGTTAATGGCGTCCTCGACGCGCAGCTTGCGCTCGTTGACCTCGGTCTCGGTAGCAGCGCCGACCTTAATGACAGCCACGCCGCCAGAGAGCTTCGCCAGACGCTCTTCCAGCTTCTCGCGATCCCAGTCAGAGTCAGTGCGCTCAATCTCGGCACGAATCTGGTTACGACGCTCTTCCACAGCCTCAGCGGTGCCGGCACCGTCAACCAGAACGGTCTCGTCCTTGGTAATGGTGATACGGCGTGCGTTACCCAGCACCTCAAGTCCAACGTCCTTCAGCTGCATGCCAGTGTCAGCCGTAACGACGGTTGCACCGGTGACAACTGCCAGGTCATCCATGAACGCCTTACGACGGTCACCGAAGTACGGTGCCTTCACTGCGGCAACCTTCAAGGTCTTGCGCATAGCGTTGATGACCAGTGCGGACAGAGCCTCGCCCTCGATATCCTCAGCCATGATCAGAGTCGGCTTGCCGGACTCGGCAATCTTCTCCAGAATCGGCAGGAACTCCGGCAGGGAGGAAATCTTCTCACGGACCAGCAGCACCTGTGCACCGTCAAGAATTGCCTGCTGAGCCTCGACGTCGGTAATGAAGTACGGCGAGAGGAAGCCCTTGTTGAAAGACACGCCCTCGGTCACGGACAGCTCGGTGGCAATCGACTGCGACTCCTCCACAGAGACGACGCCGTCCTTGCCAACCTTGTCCATGGCACCTGCAACCAGGTCACCAATTTCAGTGTCGCGCGAGGAAACGGTTGCCACCTGTGCGATGGCAGCAGAGCTGCTGACCGAGGTGGCGCGCTGCTTCAGCAGCTCAACCGCCTTGTCGGATGCAGCGTGAATACCACGGTTCAGCGAAATCGGGTTTGCGCCGGCTGCAACGTTGCGCAGACCCTCGTGGACCAGCGCCTGTGCCAGCAGCGTTGCGGTAGTAGTACCGTCACCGGCAACGTCATTGGTCTTGACCGCAACGGACTTAACCAACTGCGCGCCGAGGTTCTCAAACGGATCCTCAACGTCGATGTCGCGGGCGATGGTCACACCATCATTGGTGACCAGCGGACCGCCGAAGGCCTTGTCCAGGACAACGTTGCGACCCTTCGGGCCAAGCGTGACCTTGACTGCGTCGGCAAGCGTGTCCACACCGCGCTTGAGGCCTTCGCGAGCCTCTTCGTTAAAAGCAATAAGCTTCGCCATGTGTGGGTACGTCCTCCCTTTAGTTCTCGATAACAGCCAGGATGTCGCGTTGCGACAGCAGCAGGTACTCTTCGCCCTGGTACTTCAGCTCAGTGCCGCCGTACTTGGAGAAGATGACGATGTCACCCTCCTTGACGTCCATAGGAATGCGGTCATCGTCATCGGCCCAACGACCCGGACCAACTGCGATAACGGTAGCCTCCTGCGGCTTCTCCTTAGCGGAGTCCGGGATAACCAGGCCAGAAGCCGTGGTGGTCTCTGCTTCGTTGATCTGGACGAGGACGCGGTCCTCCAGCGGCTTGATGTTGACGTTCGCCACGATGAATTCCTCCATACATGCGGTGATGTGATGTTCTTGTGCCGGTTGGTCTGCCGTGCACAGCCGTCGTCGCGGGTGAACAACTGTGTGTCAAACAACCTTCGTTAGCACTCTACCCCTGCAAGTGCTAACACTCAACAATAGTGAGCGCTAATGCTAATTGGTCAGCTTGTCGGGGTTACACGCCATACGACCGAACGCAGTAACCGTCATTCCGTGTTCCTTGATGTACTCATCGCTAAAGCACGGGCCACCAGAACCGGTTGTGTAACGACTGTCTGGCTCCCTCCTTTGCCAGGCACCTTCGTCCCATTGGTAGACCGCCAGTCCACCACTGTTTGCGCGCCCACCCAGCGCCCACCATCCGTCACAGGCGACGATCGTAAAGTTTTCCTCCGTAGTCGGGAACGCCGACGCCTCGCAATCCCCACTAATCGGATAATCGGGCGCAGCCGTACTCGTGGTTTCCCTCGTCTTGGTTTTCTCCGGCGACTTCACCTTCACGGTCTCCGTCGCAGTCGCAGTAACAGTGAGCTTCGGCGCTACTTCATCCTTGGCACCTGCACCAAACCATTGCTCACCTCGACCACTCACAACTAGGTAAAGCACCACTGCTACAGCGACGATCACCACAAGCAGCAGAGCGATGACTGCCCATAGCACTCCCCCAGCACGACCGCGCTGATGTTCAACTTGCGGTGCTTGCGTTGTTTGCGGTTCGCCCTGCGGTGCAAACAGCTCAGTCTGATTATGCGAATTATCGGATGGCTGAAGTTCCCACTCGCTGTAGTCTTTACTCATTTTTGGGCAAGCGCTTTCCTGTAATTGTCCTGCGATCCATGGCAGAGAAACAAGTCAAAGTCAGTTAACGAAATTTAACATGGATCCGAGGGGCAATCACTGCTTATTGCATTACAGGATCTTCCACTGGCATCGATGGGTCGGTCGGGCAGGCGTAGCCAGAGGGCTTGACCCCCGCGGCAATGAGGTAGGCGGCAGCTGCGCCAATCATGACACCGTTGTCGGTGCACAACTTAATCGGTGGCACGTGCAGCGTAATTCCCGCCGAGGTAGCTCGCGCCGCTGCGAGTTCACGCAACCTCGAGTTCGCAGCCACACCACCACCGAGCAGCAGCGTAGTGGCCCCCACATCCTGAGCTGCGCGAACGGCCTTCTTGGTCAATACATCGCAGACCGCCTCCTGGAAGGAAGCACAGACGTCCTCTACGGAGTATTCACGACCTTCCTTCTCCGCCTCCTCGACATAGCGGGCCACGGCGGTTTTCAAGCCGGAGAAGGAGAAGTCATGGCGCGCATCCTGCTGGCGCATCATGGCGCGAGGAAACGCGATGGCCTTGCGGTTGCCCTGCTTAGCCAACTTATCGATAATCGGGCCGCCCGGGTAACCCAATCCGAGCAACCTCGAAACCTTGTCGTATGCCTCTCCGGCCGCGTCGTCAAGCGTCGATCCGAGCTCTCCCATCGGACGACCAACCCCCTGTACGCGCAGCAGCTGCGTGTGCCCGCCGGAAACTAGCAGCGCCACTGCGTTGGATAGATCTGCGCCATCGAGAGCTCCGACAGCAACGTGGCCACCAAGGTGATTAATGCCGTAGAAAGGCACACCCCAGGCGGCGGCATAAGCCTTCGCGCCTGCCGAACCGACCAGCAGCGCACCGGCGAGACCGGGCCCCACGGTAGCGGCGACGGCATCTGGGATAAAAGTATCGATACCGAGCTTGGCAGCTGCTTGCGCGCGCGCCTCGGAGACTACTGGCTGCAAGGCTTCCAAATGAGCGCGGGAAGCAATCTCCGGGACCACACCACCGAAGCGGGCGTGCTGCTCCATGGAGGATGCGACGACGTCGGCAAGCACTTCCACCTCGGGAATGGCGGGGGTGCTGGTGTCGGTGTCGTCGTAGCGCACACGCATCACTGCAGCGCCAGTCTCATCGCAGGAACTCTCGATTGCCAGCAGGGTCAACTCGGTCATAGCAGTCATGGTACTAGCGCACCACCGGGTCGCTTACCAGCGACCGAGTT
Organism: Corynebacterium sp. 401_CJEI; assembly: GCF_001076435.1. NCBI lineage: Bacteria > Bacillati > Actinomycetota > Actinomycetes > Mycobacteriales > Corynebacteriaceae > Corynebacterium > Corynebacterium sp. 401_CJEI. The sequence continues at coordinate 96,027 of NZ_JVIP01000018.1, read as the reverse complement.
TAAATTTCGAGGCGACCGAGGTTCCGCACAGCGGCACGCCAGAGAGCGTATTCCTCTGGGTAGTCATCGCGGTAGTGGCGCACGGCGCGCATACCGTGCTTAATACGCTCGATTTCCTCGTCGCCGATATCCTTGCCCTCGGCGTCGACAAATACGACCGTTCCGCAAATTGCGGTGGTGGGGTCGGTAAAGAAAGCCGAGTTGCCCGTAGCAGCCTCATTGCGGCCGAGGGACGCGACCGGATTCGGTTCAGCGCCCTCAGCCTTGGCCGTCGGGTTGTAGAGAGCGGCGTAATCGGCGCCGTCTTCCTGAAACGCCACCGAAACACGGTCGGAGGAAACTCCGCCGAGGAATGTAGCAGCGGCCTCCAACTCAAATTCGACGATGCGATGCGTCAGGTCAGGGTTCACCAGAAAACCTTTAATCATGGAAACAGAGGTACCGCACCGCACCCGCTCCCGCATCTCGAGAGCGCTACCCCCACTATGGCCGCGGGATGTTGCGGAGGTTCGACCGTGCCATGTTGATCATCTGACCAACGCCGCCGCCGAAGACGGTGCGAGTAGCGGCCTTGGAGAATCCCATCAGCATGTCCCAGGTGATATTTGCCGGGATGGACAGGGCATTCGGGTCGGTGATCATGTCCACCAGCACCGGGCCGTCGTATGCCAGCGCCTCCTGAATCAGGCGAGGCGCATCGGCCGGATCTTCAATTCGGATGGCCTTGATACCCAACGACTCTGCGACTCCGGCGTAGTCCACTGCGTCGTGATCGGTCTCGTGCTCCGGCAGCCCCTGAACCAGCATTTCCAGCTTGACCATGCCGAGCGAGGAGTTGTTGAACACAAACATCTTGATGGGTAGCTGCTCCTGCTTCACGGTGATGAGCTCACCGAGCAGCATTGACAGGCCACCGTCACCGTTGAAGGTAATGACCTGACGGTCCCGGTCAGCAGCCTGCACACCAATGGCCTGCGACAGTGCATTGGCCATAGTGCCGTGACGGAAAGAACCAATCTGCTCTCGCTTGCCATTCGGCGTGACGTAGCGTGCAGCCCAGACATTGCCCATACCGGTATCGACGGTGAAGACGGCATCGTCATCGGCGTACTTATCAATCAGGTCGGCTACATACTCCGGGTGAATCGGGCGCATGTTCTCAACGTCGTGGGTGTATGCCTCGATGACGTGGCTGAGCAGGCGCTCGTGGTTCCGCAGCTGCTTGTCCAGGAAGGAGCGATCGGTCTTTTCATCCAGGTGCGGCAGGATGGTTTCGATTGTGGCAGCCACATCGCCGACGACTGGGTACTTCACCGTGGTACGACGACCGATGGCACGACCATCGATATCGACCTGTGCGACGTTCTTAGTCGGCAGGAAGTCGTTGTACGGGAAGTCAGTACCGAGCAGAATCAACAGATCAGCATCGTTGGAGGCATCGTGGCAGGCGCCGTAGCCCAGCAGGCCGGACATACCGACGTCATAGGGGTTGTCGTACTGGATGTACATCTTGCCACCCAGCGCATGTCCCACCGGCGACTTAATTTTCTCCGCAAGCTTGAGCACCTGTTCGCGGGCGTCCTTCACGCCTGCGCCACAGAAAAGCGTGACCGTTTTAGCCTCGTTGATTGCGTCGGCAAGCGCGGCGGCCTGACCGGCGTCAGGGAATACGACTGGGCGACCGCTGCTGATTGTGGAGGTGACGAACTCATCATTTTCCACTTCATGCGTTGTAATGTCGCCCGGCAGAACCAGCACGGAAACACCGTGGCCAGTCATGGTCGACTGGATAGCGTGATGCAAAACAACGCCACCCTGCTCAGCGGAGTTGACCATCTCGCAGTAACCGGAGCACTCGTTGAAGATGAACTCCGGATGGGTCTCCTGGAAGAAGTTCGAGCCAATCTGGCGGGAAGGAATGTGCGATGCCAGCGCCAGCACCTTTGCGCCGTTGCGGTGGGAGTCATACAGGCCCTGAATGAGGTGGGTATTACCCGGGCCGCAGGAGGCCGCACACACTGCTAATTCGCCGGTGACCAGGGACTCCGCGCCGGCGGCGAAGGCGGCAGCCTCTTCGTTGCGAACGTGCACCCACTCAATGGAGGACTCGCGCACAGCGTCGACAATGGGGTTCAAACTATCTCCAACGAGTCCGAAGATTCGCTTGACCCCCTGCTTCTCTAGGGTTTCTACGAGCTGTTTTGCAAAGGTTTTAGCCATGTGCCTGGTTTAACGCAGATTAGTCAATACGTCAACATCTAGCTGGCCAACTCAGGCCGACACATCGTGTACGCATCCGCCCCAGAGCCCGGATAATAGTTCTTTCGCAGCCCCATATTTTCGAAGCCATAGCGCCGATACATAGCGATTGCGGGTTCGTTATCTGTGCGAACTTCCAAAAACACCGGGCCCGGATCCTCCGCCACAGCTGCCATCAGCGCGTCCATCAGCTGCGTCCCAAAGCCCCGGCGCTGCCACTTCTTCCCCACCCCGATGGTGTGAATCTCGTATTCGGCGGCCCCCGCAGGCCCCAGCTTGGTAATCCCCGCATAGCCGCACAGTTCTTCGTCCTCGTCTACATCTGCAATCAGCCCGACGTAGAAATTGTTCGGCGCGGCCAGCTCTGCCATAAAGGCCGATTCCGGCCAGGGATCGTCGCCGGCAAACAGCTCCGCCTCAATCGCCGCACACGCCTTGGCCGCAGGAGGTCCGAGACGCACTAGCTTGACGACGCTCATCTCATAGCCTTCGGGACAACGGCATCCGGACGGCGCAAGTACAGCGGCACCAGTGGGCCCGGCGCGGAGTCAAAGTCGACCGCTTCAACCATGGCTGTCGGAGTGGGAAAGACTTGTTCGGCAGCAACCTCAAGCCCGGCAATTTGCTCGATGTGGCTGAGACTGCCGCGGGCCTGGCTCGGCGCGAAGTCGGCGGCTTCTGCTGCAAGTTCTTCCTTGAGCAGCTCCATGACGTCGGCTGGCTTGGCCACTGCCGGACCGAAAACCCGCTGGCCATCGCGGTAGGCGGCGAAGTACACCTCGCGGCGGCGGGCATCGGTGACGACCAGTTCATCGCCAACCCCACCCGCAAGCGAATCCAGGCTGCAGATGCCGTAGCAGGGAATTCCCAGAGCGTCGGCGAAGGAGGCTGCGGTGGCCATACCAACGCGCAAGCCCGTAAACGGCCCCGGCCCACAGCCGACAACCACGGCATCTAGCTCGGTTGCCGCCACCCCACTGTCAGTGAGGCACTGCTGAATCAGCGGCACCAGCACCTCGTTGTGCGCACGGGCATCCAGGTGCAGCTTTTCGGCCACGGTTTCACCATCGCGGACAATTCCCGCGGTGACCTGTGGAGTCGATGTGTCAACGGCCAAAATGTTCATACTCAGTAACCTACTTGAACCGACTTGAAGCTACTTGCTCCACGTCCAGGTGACGACGCGGGCATCGTCGTCACGCGAACGATCGATACTCACCTGTAGATAGCGCTCGGAGAGCACCTCGGCGAGCCCCATTCCCCACTCGGCGACCACGACGCTGTCCTCGAGGTCGGTATCCAAATCGAGCGAGTCCAGCGCATCGAAGGCCTCGCCATCGGAGCCGGGGCCCTCTTCGCCAAAGAGTCGATAGGCGTCGACGTGGATGAGGGTGACGCCGTCGGTTGCAAGCGGACGGTGCTCGCGGGCGATTGTGAACGTCGGCGACGTCACGCGACCGCGCACGTTCATGCCACGGGCGATGCCCTGCGTGAGGGTCGTTTTGCCCGCGCCGAGTGGGCCATCGAGAATCACCAGATCCCCAGCTGCCAACTCCCGGCCAATCTCCTCGCCGAGGTCACGCATGTCCTCTGCGGTTGGCGCGAGCCGGCTGCGCACCCACTTTCGCTCGCTACGCCCCTTCGGTGCGGTGAGGATTTCGTAGTTAATGGTGCCGGATGCCTCCGCGAGGTCATCGAGACCGGGCTCCCCCAGTGTGGGATCACCGACGATAACCGCAGTGTCGCCGGCCTCGACTTCGGTGTCGGGCCCCAGGTCGACGACGAATTGATCCATACACACGCGCCCTACCTGCGGATAGCGCGTGCCATTGATGCTGACCTCGAAATGCCCGGAGGCCGAGCGCATCATACCGTCGGCGTAGCCACAGGGCACGATGCCGATGGTGGTATCGCGGTCAGCTGTCCACGTCTGTCCGTAGGACACCGACTGCCCCGCCGGCAGCTTCTTGACCAATATGACCGACGCTTCCCACCTCATCGCCGGACGCAATCCATGGGTGATCCCCACAATTGGCTCGCCACCATAAATCGCCAGCCCTGGACGCACCATATCGAAGGCCAGGTCAGGACGTGACAACGATGCCGGCGAATTCGCCGCATGGTTAATCAGCTCGTCCAGCCCCGCCTCACGCAGTGCCGCAATCGCAGCACAGAAATTCTGTGCCTGCTTATCGACGCTCTCGTGGCCCGGCTCATCCGCGCACGCAAAGTGCGTGAAAGCACCGGTGACGTTCAGAGCACCGGTCTTGTGCAGCTCAACCAGCTGAGCGACCGCATGCTCAAAGTCCCCATTGGCCATAGAGAATCCCGAGCGCCCCAAGCCCGTATCGACCATCACCGTCACACGTGGTGTCACCGACAGCGCCCGCCCGGCATTGGCCACGGCCAGCGCATGAACCATCGACGGCAGACCGAGGTCAATATCTGCAGCCACAGCTCGCTGCACCAACGAGGTGGCCGCTGCGTCCCAGATCCAGGCAAGGATGGGGATGGCGTGGCCGTCGTCAAGCGTGGCGCGGAGTTCCTCGCGGAGGGAGAGCGCCTCGTCGATTGTTGCGACACCGAGCTGCGTTGCCCCGCCGGCCAGCGCGGCACGCGCGGTCTGCAGCGCACCCTGCGAGTAGCCGTCCGCCTTGACGACGGCCATGAATTCCGACACCCCTGCGATGGCCTTGACGGTCTTCACATTGTGGGTGATCGCGTCGAGATTAACGGTATGGGTCAGGATGGCTGGTGCCGAGGAAGTCATAGCCGTATTTTGCCACTGCTGCCTTCGTTGGTGAACCATGCGGTGGCATCTCGGATGGATTCGGCGATGTCCTGGGCGCTGCAGGGTGCTGGTCCGAACTCTGTCTGCGCGGCCAAAAATGCGGCGCGCGCATGAATAATTGCTGGTAGATAGAGGGCTTCGCCACGCGCTACCCAGGCGCCGAGGAGCCCGGACAGTACATCGCCAGAGCCCGGCGTGGCTGCCCAGGAGCTACCCGCGTCAACCACGACTGTGCGCTGCGTTGTCGGATTGACCATCACAGTGCGGCGTCCCTTGAGCAACACTTCGGAGGAGAACTGCTCGGCAAGTTCACGCGCATCTGCGATGGGGTTAGTGACCTCGTGCCCGGTCAGGCGCTCGAATTCACCGGCGTGCGGCGTGAGAACAGTGCGCAGGTTGCGCTCCTGGCCGCGCTCACGAACGAGCTGTCGGATGTCCTCATGCTTCGACAGCAGTGTCAGTGCGTCAGCGTCGATGACCACTGGTTTGTCAGTGGTCAGAATGTCTCGCAGTTCCTCGGCGGCTTTCTCATCAGTGCCCCGACCGGGACCGACGACCCAGGCATCGACGCGTACCTCTTTGCGATCCACCGAGTCCTGCTGCGCAATGACCGTCGGCAAGGCTGCGGTGATGCGGTTGCGTGCGGCCGCGTCGCCGACATAGATGACCGCGGGACTGGTCGCATGCACGGCAGCGGTGGCGCACAGCTGACCTGCGCCCGGATACGCTTCGCTTCCGGCAGCGATTCCTGTAACTCCAGTGGAGTACTTGTGGTCAGCTGCACCGGGTTCGAGCGGGGTCATCGCGCCAAGTGGTGCCGGAAAGCTCCCGCCTAGGGCTTCGTAGAACTCCACGGTCGGAGTCTGGTGGTGGACGGCATTGTAGGTACCGTTTTCATAGAGCGTCTGCCCCAGTCCTGGAAGTTCGAGGGAGAAGGCATCGAGCGCAATTTCGTGTAATTCGACGGTGCCACAGGATTCGGACAGCGAGTGCGCGTAGCGCAGACCGCCGAAAGTCACCGTTGTCGTGGCCTCCACGTGAGATGGCAAGTACGGGTTCTGTCTCTCCTCCAAATCAGGGTCTGGATTGATGGTCTGGGCAGGCGGGTCAAAAGTACGCCCAGTATCGGTTTCTACGCCGCTCGGCACATCAACCGCGAGAATGGGAACTTTGCCCAACCGCGCTTCGCGCACCAACCACGCGGCCTCTTCACGCAGCGCGCCGTGACCTCCGAGCCCCACGATGCCGTCGATGATCAGTGCGTAGTCTTCACTAATCGACCACAGAATCTTCGATAAATCCGTCTCCCGGTCACACCCCAACGGCAGCACCCGCCCACCTGCGAGTTCAAAAGCTTTCAGTGCCCGCTCGTGTGGCTTCGAGCCCAGCAAAACCGCATCCACGCCATGCCCATCCGAGGACAAGTTTCGGCCAGCATAGAGTGCATCGCCACCATTGCCTCCCGATCCAACCAACAGCAGCACGCGACCGCGACCAGGCTCCGGAGATGCCTCTGAGAGCATCCGCTCCGCCACCTCCGACACAGCGGCGGCTGCGTGGCGCATGAGTTCGTCGTCACGCGTTTGTGCGTCCAGATAGGGCTGTTCCGCGGCGCGAATTTCGGCAGCTGTGTAGCAGTACGTCATAAACCCAGCCTACGATTAGCCCCTATGGATGACTACTCCCCGAGCACGCGAGTTTTCGGCCCTCTACTGCGCGCCTTTCCCCAGGCATACCTGCGCTCGTTGCGTCATCCCGAATGGATCCCCCACGGCGTGCAGGACGTTCGCGAAATCCTCGACGGCAAAATCACTCCCGACCTGGACAGATACAACGGTCGCACACCAATTGTCCTGGTTCACGGCACCTGGATGAACTCGTTCAACTCCTTCGCCATGTTGGGGCCGTTCCTCGCCCGGAATCGCCCCGTATTCTCACTCGATTACGGCTCCGACCCCGCCACGCTGGTCAGCCGTCTCCGTAGCGTCAAAGCCACCACCGATTTAAGCGATGCGCTCGCCGAAGTCACCGACCTTCTCGACCGCTTCCGTGCCCACCTCTCCCTACCCCGCATCGACCTCATCGGTCATTCCCAGGGCGGTCTACACTGCCGCAGCTACGCCAACGCGAGCATCGATTCGCTTTACGACGAAGCTCTGAACCGTGGCCTCAACGAAGAAGCAGCCGAGCAGTACGCCTCCGACAACAGCCCCGTGCGGGCAGTCATCTCTCTTGCGGGAAACCACCGAGGCACTACTGCGTGGGGCATGCGCCGAAGGCTCAGTGCCCTTGAGCGATGCGGCCTACCGATGCACAAACTCGTCGACCGCCTTGTCGGCCGTGCCTGCATTCAACAGCTGCTGGACTCTGACTACATTGCGACTCTGAACCGCGCAGCGCGTGGCATTACCCGACGTGGTCCGCACTACCTGAATATCGGCACCCCTTTTGACACCGTGGTTCGCCCGTGGACCGGCGCCTTTTTGCCCGAACAAGAGGGTCACCACATTACGAACGTCAACAATGCCACTGGCGGTGGCGACTGGTCTGATCACCTCGCACTGCTCTACTCCCCCAATACGCTCGAACGCATTCACGAGTTCTTGGAGGAACTGGATGGCGCTGAAGCTGGTGATGTTCCGCATCATCCGCGACAGCGAGTCCTGCCTTTGTACGGCGCCCTGCCGAGGGGCCTCGGACGGAGGAGGCTCGGACGGAGGGGCCGGATCTAATTCAGCACAGAATTTTAGAACATATTTCCAGAATTCTATTGACAGTTTTTCAAACAGGTGTACGATTTGGGTTGTAGGGAAAATTTGTAAGCGAAAGTTCTTTGTCCGGTGCACAGGGGTTGGCGGGACTGGTTGACACAGCCTCTCCATGCTTCTCTCCACCACAGAACTCAATCTTCAATTCTCCGGCGGACACGTAGTAATCAGGGGGATAACCAATGTCATCGCCGCCCACAGAACTTCCAGCACCAGGTCAAAAGCCCTCATGGGCCAACCAGCAATCCGACGACCCGATTAGCCTCGCGGCCCGTGCCATCAACGCCGCAGACCTTCAACTGATCGATATCTGCGCTCCCGGTGAGGAGGTCGATGTCAATCACCATCTTGCCCGCATAAGCATTCGAACCGGCCTTAGCCGCGGCAAGTGTTCTACGCTGTGCGAAATTGCGCTGATGTTCGAACGCCTACCAAAAGTCCGGGCTCTCATCGAATCCACCTTCTGTTTCTCGTTAGCCCATCTCCGCGCCATCGCCAATGGCGTTGCCGGGCTGTCACCAGATCAGTTCGACACGGTAGAGCCCCATCTTTTGGAAATGCTCACTCCGACGCGACCTCGACAAGCAATGGTTGGTGTCTACACGCTGTCTCGTCTAATCGGCGACTTGGTTTCTGAGTACAACGACTGCGCCCGCAACGACGGCACCCAACGGGTTCCAGAAGGCGAAGCGGTCGCACTCTCCGACACGGGCGATGGCAAGCACAAAAAGGTCACAGCAATCCTTGAAAACGACCGCGCGACCGAGCTCATGGCCAGGATTCAGGGGATTCGCAACACAGCAATCAATCGTGGTGAACAGTGCACGCAGGCGGAAGCGCTACTACAGCTGGCACAGAAATCGACCAATGCCGAGATTGTCATCAATGTCTACCGCGAGGTCGGCGGTGGGCCAGCATGGATTGATGGCGTCGGCTGGTTGAGCGAGGTAGCCACCGAAGAATGGCTTGCTCGCGCAACTCACATCCGTATCTCCGCCGACAGCAAGGTGGATGGTTACCGCCCCACTGAGAGCCAGGTGGCTCGCGTCCGTGGGCGTGACGGTACCTGCCGCTTCCCCGGCTGCGACGTCCCGGCAGCCAAGTGCGACCTGGACCATATTCAGCCGTACAACCACGACAATCCCAAGCAGGGCGGGCCGACTGACACTGAGAATCTGCACTGTCTCTGCCGCCGACACCACAATCTAAAAACGCACGAGGGCTGGGATATCGACAGATACCCCGACGGAACAGAAGTGTGGACTTCCCGTAATGGGGACACCGCGACTAGCGTTCCGGTTGGGCCGCTAAAGAACGTCGGCAAGCAAACTTTTCATCAGCGTGTGACACGGAAGATGAAGACGATTCAGAAACGCAACCTCGATTGGATGTTGTCATTTTGCCATGTATCCGATGAGGTCTGGGACCTATCCGAGGAAGAAGCAAAACGCATCGAGTCCCTCACGGATGAAGAACTCGATGCGGAGATTGAGCAGTACCGACGAAAGCAGGACGAACTACTCGACGGTGACTGACTTAGCCAGGTTGCGCGGCTTATCGATGTCCTCGTTACCGCACTGGCGAGCGATCTCAGCTGCCAGGAACTGCATCGGAATCGTAGACAACAGCGGCTGGAGCAGCGTGGACGTCTCCGGGATTTCAATCAGGTAGTTCGCAAAAGGAACCACCGACTGATCCCCTTCTTCGGCAATCACGATGGTCTTGGCACCACGGGCACGAATCTCCTGGATGTTGGAGACAATCTTGGAGTGCAGCACGGCGCGCCCCTTCGGCGATGGCACTACGACGACGACCGGAAGATCATCCTCGATGAGTGCAATTGGGCCATGCTTGAGCTCGCCTGCCGGGAACCCCTCTGCGTGAATGTAGGCAAGCTCCTTGAGCTTCAGCGCACCCTCAAGTGCGACTGGGAAACCAACGTGACGGCCGAGGAAGAGCATCGTCGGAATAGCACCGATTTCCTTGGCCGTGTCGATGAACTCATCGCCCTTAGCGACGACCTTGTCAATCAGTGCCGGGATGGTCTCCAGCTCTTCAAACTCGCGAGTGACCTCGTCCGGGTACTTAGTGCCGCGTGCCTGGGCAAGAGCCAAACCGACCAGGTAGTTTGCGGCTACCTGCGCCAGGAACGACTTGGTTGCAGCAACACCAATCTCCGGGCCGGCGTGCGTATAGAGCACGGCGTCAGACTCACGTGGAATCTGTGCACCGTTGGTGTTACAGACAGCCAGCACGCGGGCGCCCTGGCTCTTTGCGTGTCGCACGGCCTCAAGGGTGTCAGCAGTCTCGCCCGACTGCGAAATAGCGACCACCAGCGTCTGGCGGTCCAGCACCGGATCGCGGTAGCGGAACTCGGACGCGACCTCAATCTCGACCGGGATACGAACCCAGTGCTCAATGGCGTACTTGGCCAACAAACCGGAGTGGTATGCGGTACCACAGGCGACGACGAAGACCTTCTCGATGTCACGCAGATCTTGGTCACTCAGGCGGGACTCGTCGAGAACGATGCGGCCGTCAACGAGGTGACCGGCCAACGTATCGCGGACGGCGGCAGCCTGCTCGTGGATTTCCTTCATCATGAAGGAGTCATAGCCACCCTTTTCGGCTGCGGCGAGATCCCAGTCGATGGTGAATGGTCGACCCTGCTGCTCGTTGCCGGCGAAATCCAGGATGCGGTAATCATCTGCGGTGATGATGACGACGTTGTCCTGACCCAGCTCCACGGCCTCGCGGGTGTGTGCGATGAAAGCCGCAACATCGGAGCCGAGGAACATTTCGTTTTCGCCCACACCGACAATCAGCGGAGTGGAGCGACGAGCAGCGATGATGCGGTCCGGGTGGTCTGCATGAGTAAACAGCAGCGTAAAAGCACCCTCGAGGCGGTTGAGCACGGACAGCGCAGAGGCCTCGAAATCACCAGCGGTAGATCCGCCGTCGGAACCGTCCAGGGCACGGGCGAGCATGTGCGCGGCGACCTCGGAGTCGGTTTCGGACTTCAGCTCAATGCCGGCATCCTCCAGCTCCTGACGTAGCGGAGCAAAGTTCTCGATAATGCCGTTGTGGACGATAGCCACCTTGCCGTCATAGGACTGGTGTGGGTGGGCATTCTCATCAATTGGGCGACCGTGGGTAGCCCAGCGGGTGTGCCCAATTCCGGTGGTTCCAGTGATTTTGTCGCGCCCATCCGCATCAAGGGCAGCCTCGAGGTTGGCGAGTTTACCGGCCTTCTTCTCTACAGTGATATGCCCCTGATCGTCGACAATGGCAACCCCCGCGGAGTCATAGCCACGGTATTCCATGCGTCGTAGCGCATCGACAGCAATATCCAGGGCGGGCTGATGGCCCACATATCCAACGATTCCACACATGTCCTACAGAATAACCCGCGAAGCGGAAAATCGTCATAACGAAATAGACATTCTCGCTCATCCTGGCACTTTTTCAGCAAAGGTATGCACCTTATAGTTAAGCTATTCACTGTGGCTGACAACTTGAAGACTCTGACATCTAATCTTTCCAAGCGTGGACCGCACCGCGTCATGGTCGGTGATCTCGCTTTTACTGGCCTGCCGGGAAAGGTCTACACGCCTGCCGAGGGCAATGGCATCCCCGGTATCGCCTTCGCACACGATTGGCGCACACCGATTGAGGAGTACCACGCCACGCTGCGTCACCTAGCTTCGTGGGGCATCGCGGTCGCTGCTCCGGACACCGAAAATGGCATCGTGGCAGATCACCGTGGTCTCGCCAACGATTTGGAGACAGCGCTCCAGATTCTCGCTGGTGTCCGCCTCGGAGAGGGCAAGGTCGTCGTCCACCCGAAGAAACTCGGCGTTGCCGGCCACGGCATGGGCGCTGGCGTAGCCGTCCTCGCCGCCGCTGGTCACGACCTCATCTCCGGCGTTGGCTGCGTCTTCCCCGCAACTACCGCGCCTTCCTCCAGCGCCGCTGCAACTAATGTCTCGGCTCCGGGCCTCGTCCTGGCCCCTGGCGAGGATCAGTGGCTCGATCGCGGTAACCCGGCTCGCCTGGCTGTTCAGTGGAAGGGCGATGTCGTTTACCGCGAAGTAGACAAGGCTGACCAGGGCAGCTTCTCGGAGACAACTCTTCTCCGTCGTCTAGCGGGCTTCTCTTCCTCCAAGGTGAAGTACCAGGAGGTCGCGCGCGCCGCACTCACAGGCTTCCTGCTGGCCACGGTCGGTGACGACAAGAAGTACTCGGATTTCGCAGACCCGACCGCCACTATCAAGGGCACAACTAACCGCGACATGGAGTGGCTCATCAAGGAGCTGCCGGAAAACCCGGAGCACTCGCTGATTCCCGGCAAGTAGTCACTAGGCCACGCTTCAGGACACGCCCCGAATCGACTTCACCGTCGGCGTCCCTTTCCCCGCCCGCCCGAACAACCGCGTAACGGTTCCCTTCGGTCGGGCGGTTTTTTGTTGCTTTTCGACGCCCGCCGCCACCTCCCTCTCCTTAATTTCGCGTGCTTTACGACGCTCCTCCAAACCCTGCAATTCTTTCTGTGCCCTCTGTACCGCCGTATCGAACTCCTGCCTAGTCATTGCAGCAGCGTCGTAATAGGCCTGCCCAATCCGGTCATATTTCGCGGCATGCTTACTCCCCATTACCACTCACCTGCCGTTGGCGAATTAACCGCGCCCACAAGCTCCTGGGCGTTGGGCTGCTCAGGGGGCTCGGGCACAGCTGAAGCAGATTCCTGCACTGATGCTGCCGAATCCTGGGCTGGTGCTGGCTGCGGCTCTGCTTGTGGTTTTGGCTGCGGTTCCGCTCGCTGTTCTGCTTGCGGCTCCTGTGGCAGCTCGATTCCCAGGTGCTTTAGTTTCTCAGCTGGAGGAGGCGGTTCAGGAACATTTTCAGGTTCGGGCTCGGGTTCAGGTTCGGGCTTGGGTTCTGGTTCGGGCTCGGGTTCAGGTTCGGGTTCCGGCACACAGTCCTCCGGCGCAGGAGCTGGTGCTGGTGCTGGCGCTGGCGCAGGCGCCTGTTCGCACACTGGCTCTTCCGTCTCCGTGCACATGTCTAAGTTGAGCAGTGAGGACGCGACACTGCCTGCAACCCCGACAGCTCCCGCAATTCCAGCGAAACTGGCCGCCCCGGCAGCGCCAATGGCACCTCCAACGGATATTCCAGCAGCAACGCCTGCCTCTATCCCAATATCAACGTTGGCAACGACCCCAATTCCACCAGCGGTAGCACCGTTGCCACCGGTTACAGTAGCTCCTTCGCCACTCCCAGACTCAGCCACCTCTGCACAGGCCGCCGAGGTAGCACCCGAACTGGCTGGAACAGTAGGAGGCTGCGGCGGGGTGGCGACCACCGCGGCCTCAGTGTCACACGCTGCCTGCTCAAGACACTGCTCGATGCAACTATTACGCGCATCGTAGAGCTGACCAGTGGAGTCGACGAGACTGTTACACACCTGCTGGGCCACTTGTGCGGCTTCGGCGCCGACCTCCGGATCGTCGACAAGCGCTTCGCACTGAGAGAGGACGCCGTCGGTTTGCTCGGCCATATCTTCGGCCTGCTTTTCGCAATCCTCAAGGACCTCGTCGACTTTCTTGCCGCACTCGCCGACGCTCTGCGCGCCATTGGCGGACTGCTCATCCTGATTCGCACAGTCCTGCGCGGCTTTATCACAGCGTTCCTTGGCGGCGTCGGCGGCATCGCCTTTCAAACCGCCCCAATCGAAAGCCATAGCAATAGTTATCGCGGAGGCTATCAACCCCACGGAGTTAGAGAACTTGGATAGGGCGCTGCCCTTCCAGCCGTCAGCGCGTCGCACCTTATCCAAGACTTTGGGCAGATTCTTGCCGATGCCGCCAACCCCGCGCTTGGCTCCAATACGGCTTCCACGGCCAATAACACGCACCAATATCGGAAGAATTCGAGCAACCCATGGCATCAGTCCACGACCTCAATTCCACCGAGGTCGGCGCTCCCGTCGCTGTCACAGCCTGCAAAGACACGCCACTGTTCCCGCACTGCCGGAGCATGATTGCCAAGTCCCGCGTACATCGATTGCCCGTGCTCACGCAGCCTCGCTGCCGCCTGCTGCAGACGGCGCCCCTGGGCGGCAAAACCCTGGCCACAGTCTGCTGCGGAAATATCAGGAGCGCTTCCCCACCGCTCATGGCCTTCACGGCCGCGCTGCTCGATCTCTCGGGCAGCCGCTGTCACTGCATCTTCCGAAAAGTGCAGCAAGCCTCCGCCACTGCCTCCAGTAAAACGTGCGGACACGAAAAATCCCCTTCCCCGCGAAAAACAGTTCTTATTACTGTTAGGCGCGAAAGAAGGGGATTCGGTTCCGTTGAGGTACTAGCGCGGGTGCCCCCGGGGGGCTAACGAGCGCGGTAGATGCGCTTACACCCCTCAACACCAGTGAAGCTGAATGGGCCGGTGCCAATCAGGGCGTCGTCTCCCAGGTTGGAGTACTCACCCGGATCTTCATGCGTCACCTGAGCGTGGCGGTAGTAGGTCGAATCATCGAGCTTTACGCGTTCATCCAGTTCACGAGCATTATCTTCGGCGCGCAGCTGGGACTCGTAGCCCTCGACCACATTGCCGGTGAGGAACTCAGCAACCGAGCCGGAACCATAGGAGACAACAGCGACCTTCTTACCAGCCAGGTCCTTCTCGGTGTCCAGCAGCGAGAGCAGGCCGAAGTAGGCCGATGCTGTGTAGGAGTTACCGATGATGCGGTTGTACTCAGTAGTTGGGCCGAGCTGGCGGGCCTCGTCCTCTGCGGTGAGCTCCACACCGTTATTGGCCGAAAGCTGCCGGTGCGCCTTGTAGGCCATTTTGGTAAACGGCTGGTGGTAGCTGAAGTAGTCAATCTCGCTGAAGTCCACACCGCCGCGGGCACGGTAGTCCTCGTAAGCACCCTGAACAGCGTCGATGTAAGCACTAATAGAGAGCTTGCCCTCCACCAACGCCTGGCTGCGGTGGTTCGGACGCCAGAAGTCCATAACTTCGCGGGTAAAGACGCCCGAAGCCGCATCGATAGCCAGGATGCGCGGATTAGCGGTCACCAGCATGGCTACAGCACCTGCACCCTGGGTCGGCTCCGCAGCGGAGTCCAGGTCATAGCGGGCAATGTCGGAGGCGACAACGATGACCTTCTCCTCCGGATTGCGGGCCACCAGAGCGCACGCGAACTGCAGCGCCGCGGTACCGGAGTAGCAGGCCTGCTTCAGCTCGACAGAGCGCGCATGCGGGTCAAGACCGACCAACTCATGCACATAGACAGCAGCGGCCTTCGACTGGTCAATACCGGTCTCAGTGGCGAACATGATGGTGCGCACGCCGTCGATACCGTGGCGGTCGACGATCTTCTTCACCGCGGTCGCGGCCATCGTCACCGGATCTTCATCAGAGGCAACCACGCTGGAGCGTTCCTGCCCCAGGCCCTTGTGGTACTTTGCCGGTTCCGCTCCGAGTCGGGGCGCAATATCGGCGAGGTCAATGCAGTACGAACCCGTCGCAAAGGCGATGTCATCAATACCGATCGGGGTCACATTGCTTGTTGTCATCAAAACCGTGCCTTCACTACCTCTACAGATTTTTAAGAAATAACGGGCAACGAAACATCCCTATGTCATCAGAACGGCCATCAGAGCAGTCATCAGACCACGGGATATTTTGCCCACAAAATGTTAATTGCCTACTACAGAAATCTAGCGCGTTTACCTGAGATTTGTCTTAGGTTTTGCGAATTGTCGCAAACGACTATTCACAAACCACTACTTCGCACGCTCGATAGAAACGTGCGCCTCCATCAGCTCACCCGGGTTCGTCTGTGCCGCGAGCAGGGAAAGCTCACCACACCAGACGATTGCCGCGCAGCACGCTGCTAGACGACGGGCATTCTCGCCCGGCTCACGGTCCTCCTTGCAGCCCAGCGCTGTGAGATTCTTCTCCACGAAGTCCAAGCCCTTGCCGTTGCCCACGGAACCGACGATCAAATGTGGCAGGGTGCAGCTAAAGCGCACGGAGCCGTCGTCAAGCGCCTCTACCTGCGTCAGTCCCTGCGAGCCTTCGACGATATTCGCAGCGTCCTGACCGGTAGCGAGGTAAAAGCCCAGCAACATATTGGCGTAGTGCGCATTACCGCTGCGCAGTGAGCCCGCCATGATGGAGCCGACGAGGTTCTTGCGTTCGTTGAGCTCAGCCAGGCGCTTGGCGGTAGTGCGCAGACGCTCGCGGACAACCGGCTCCGGAATGACGGCCTCGGCGATCACGTACTTACCGCGGCCCAGAATGCCATTGACGGCGGAGGTCTTCTTATCGGTGCAGTAGTTGCCCGAGATGGAGCCATAGCCCAACTCTGGCATCTGCTCCATCAGGTAGGACATCAAACGCTCAGACGCCAGCGTGGCCATGTTGTGGCCCGAGGCATCACCGGAGAAGAAGTCAAAGCGGACAAAGAGAAGACGCGATGCGATCTGGAAGTGAATATCTACCAGCTTGGCAAAACGCGAGGAGGACTCCACGACCTTCTTCAGCTCGTCATAACGAGACAGGATGTTGTCGCGCGCAATGACGGCATCCGCTGCCGAGTCGAGAGTGAAAATCACCGATCGGGTCATCTTCTCACCGACGAAAGTGCAGGTAATGCCACCTTCGATCATGCGGGAGACCTTCGCACCGCGACCACACGACGGCCACAGCGGGGTCTCGTAAGTCGCCAGCGGAATCTTCACCTCGTCATTCATGACGTTGCCACTAATGCGCACCGGACCAATCCAGCTCAGCGGTACGTGTGCATATTCCAGGTCGTGCGAGCTCTTTTCAGCCATTGTCCTAAGCGACCCTTTCTAGCTGCATGCAGCTTCGGTTCCCAGCTTCTGTAAATTTCAGCTGTCTTAAATTCTACGGTCAAAAAACTGTGGTCAAAGTTGAGCGGCCAGCTTCAGCGGCAACGGCCGGATGCCAGCGGCTTGCCAGCGCGCGGTGATGTCCGCGGCAGTCTCCTCGGCATCGGCATCTTTTGAGACTCCCACCAGCGCGATTCCACAGTCACCACCACCGGAGCCACTGCTCTTGCCCGCAGACCCCGCGCCATCGGCGATGTCGGCGAGCGCTTTCAGTTTCTCCGTCTCGATGCACACAGCACGCTCACGCTCATAGTCCTGCAGCAGCGTCCGATTCTCACGCAGGCAGGCAAACGCCGCGGTGTGGTCGCCGTCGGCAAGCGCCTGCCAGAGTCTTTCGCTTATCGACGAGACCCCGCGCACAAAACCACGGTCTGCGCCACCGGCCTTCTTCAACTGCGAGTCCGTCTTCACCGGACTGCCCGTCCAGCCGACCAACAGTTGTAGCCCACCGAGGTCGGTGCGGGCGTCAATGCGAAGATTCGGCCACGGTGCCGCCACGGCAGCGACAGGATCAGCCGCCACGAGCTCTGCGAGCGCCGTCGGATTCGGCCGGCGATAGAGCACCACCCCGCCGTGCGCGGAGCACGCGATATCGCCGCCGGAACCAGCTGCACCAGCCAGAAGCGTGGCCACCATCGCAATCTTGTACACGTCCAGTGAATCCAGCTCCAGACCCAGGTGCGTCCCCAGCGCACGAGTTACAGCCACAGCGACAGCCCCGGAGGATCCCAGGCCATACTTCGCACCACTGTCGGCGTCATCGAGGTCTGATTCAATGACGATATTTATGGGGCGCTCTGGGGTGTTTTCCAACTCGCCCGCAGCAATGCGATAGACCAGGGAAATCGTATGGGTAGCGATGTCATCTGGTGCATCGATATCAATGACGCGCCCCTGCGGGCCGTAATAGCTGGAGTACACGCGAGAGACCGGCTGCGATGGTTCGGCATCGCGGCACCGAACTGTCACATAGCGGTCGACTCCTGCGATGACGGCCAGCCCCTCGACATCCATCACCGCATACTCACCAGTGAGGTACAGCTTGCCGCAGCCACGGCCGATGGACTCGCCTTCGATAGGTCCGCCTTTAGCGTTGCTCAACTACTCCCCCAGCTACACCAGGTAAGCGCCGGGGCCGGAGCCGGAAACCAGCACGTCAATATCCTCGAACTCTGCGCGGAAACGATCCGCGATGGTCTCGGCATCGCCGCTGCGGCACAGCACCTTCACGTTCGGCCCGGCATCCATGGTGGCGTAGCACTCGGTGCCCTCGTCACGCAGCGTAGCGACGAGATCGAGAGCCGCCACCGAATCCGGATTCCAGTACCGCACCGGAGGAAGAGCCCCCAGCATAGTGGCGTGCATGCGCATGGCATTGGCCTCGGCAAGCTCGCCGACCGCAGTGAAGTCCGCAGCGGCAATGGCGGCCTTCATGTCCTCGATATCACGAGGCACCTGCTCCACCCAGGCCGGGAAGAACGGTGATGTCTCGACCGTGCGACGCATGGCGGCACGGCTGTCAATCTTCTTGCGCCCCGGGGCCAAAACCGCCACGACCAGGGAGAGATCCAGGCCGGAATCCGGCAGAGCCACTGCGTGGCTGGAAGCATCGTCATCGCCGGGCAGCCACTCAACGAGGCCGCCGAAAATAGAGCGACAGGCCGAGCCCGAACCGCGACGGGCCAGAGCCGAGAGCTTTTCCGGAGTGTAGTCCAGGCCGTAGGCCTTCGCCGCGGCCAGCGCGAGAGCGCCAAAACCCGACGCGGACGAAGCCAGACCCGCACCCGTCGGAATCTCGTTGGTGCTGGTCACCTCTGCGAAGCTAGTGCTGCCCGCACGCTCGCGGACCAAATCCAAAAACTTCTGGACGCGGGACAGATCCTTGCCCACCATCTCCTGGCCGTTCAAAGTGCCCAAGTCGGCGGTGACGCTGGGATCGTCGATAAGCGACACCGTGGTGGTCGTCGGAGCGATGCCCAGAGTAAGGGACAGCGAACCTGTGGCCGGCAGCTGCACGTCCTCATCGCGCTTGCCCCAGTATTTAATCAGAGCGATGTTGGGATGAGCGATGGCGGTAGCGGTCGTGGTCACGAGGGATTTACCTCCACAGTCCAAGTAGCAACGGCATTGGCGCCCATCATGGCATGGCTAATCAGTTCCGCGTGATCGGCGGACTCTGCCAGCGCCATCACACAGCCGCCGCAACCGGCACCAGTGAGCTTTGCACCGTGGGCACCTGCCAGACGTGCGGCAGTGACGAGATCAGTGATGGACTCATGCCCAACACCTAGTTCCTCTAACGCTTCCTGCGCCGAGTCCATGCGATGTCCCAGACGGGCAAAATCGCCCTTGGCCAGGTTGTGCACCGCGCCATCGGCCAGCTGCCCCAAGTGATCCAACAACTCTTGGCCGTGGACTCGATGGGAATCGACGAAACCACGCACGCGGGCAACGGCCAGCGACGTCGAGCCACGCACACCGGTATCCCCCAGCACCAGCCACATCTTCTTGGCCACCTTCAGCGGATGGAACTCCCCCTGCTTGAAGTAGACCGGACGAGAAGCACGGGCAACCGTGGCATCCAGGCCAGAGGGGTTACCGTGCGCCAGACGCTCAGCTTCCTGCACCAGGTCAAAGCGCTGACGCTCGGTCAAAGTGCCATCGGCGAGATCACGCACTGCGTCGATAAGCGCATGTGCCACAGCGGCAGAACCACCCAGCCCTGCGGCGGGCGGGATACCGGAGCGGAGGCGAATCAGCAGGTCGCGTTCGGGAATACCGAAGGTGCGCAGGCCAGCGCGGAGTGCAGCGGCGATGGAGGCAAAGCGCTCCGGCAGCTCGTCGATGTCAATGACCTCGCCGTCCATGGAAAACAGGACGGGAGAATCCTCCACACGGTCAATCCACGCCATCGTGCGCAGCGATGTCACCGGCAGCGCGATAGCTGGCTTGCCATAGACGACAGAGTGCTCGCCCAACAGAATCGACTTGGCATGCCCTTCACCGAATGCGGCACCCTGTTCATTGGCCAGGGCATAGAACTCCCCGGTCTCCAATTCCTCGGACTTGTCGAGGCCGAAGTCGTCGACGCTGGCGTTTTCTACGCTGGTCACGAAGCTACACATCCCTTTCCGAAACCGACTGTGCGGCAGCCTGCGCCTCCGCTGGGCCATGGATACCCGGCACACCCGCAATGTCGAAACCGTACTTGGAGAACTTCTCCGCCCCAACACCCCAGACGTGGTTAAACCACTCCGTCATCGGTTCGTTCGCGCGACGTTCTGCGAGTTCCTGCGGAGTCACGTACACCACTTCATCGACCTCATCGGGGTTGATATCCACCGACTTCGGATCGACGATGCCGGCGTACACGTGGTTGTACTCGTGCTCCGCCAATCCCGAACGATCATCGATGACCTGGTAGATAACAATGCCGATTTCCTCCAACTGGGAGACATCCGCACCGAGCTCTTCCTTCGCACGACGCTCAACGGCATCGGCCACCGGCTCCCCCGGCAGTGGGTGCGAGCAGGTCGCATTCGTCAGTAGCAGTGGTGAGTGATACTTCGACTCCGCACGGCGCTGCAGCAGCATGCGTCCCTGCTCATCGAAGAGGAAAAGAGAAAAAGCACGGTGCAAAATTCCCGGCGGAACGTGTGCTTCAAGCTTGCCGACGGTACCGAGAACCCGACCGTCACGATCGACCACCTCTACCTGGATGTCGGCTTCACCCGGGGCAAAGCGGGCTTTAATGTCCTCTGGCGCGTCATTCATTTCCACACTCCTGACTCTAGACTGCGGCCACAACCGCAGCTAACTCCCCGGCAATCTTGCGGGCCGATTCCGCATCGGCGGCCTCCACCATGACGCGGAAGAGCTCCTCGGTGCCGGACGGGCGCAACAGCACGCGACCGGTGGAACCCAGCTTCTCCTCGGCTGCATCGATGGCGGCCTTGACCTCATCAGACTCCAGAATTGCGGCCTTGTTGGACACCGGCACGTTGATAAGGGTCTGCGGCAGTACCTTCATTACGGAGGCCAGCTCAGCCAGAGACTTACCGGTGCGTGCCATCCGCGCCATGAGGTACAGACCGGTGAGGGTGCCGTCACCAGTGGTGGCGTGATCCGGAATGACCACGTGCCCCGACTGCTCACCGCCGAGCGAGTAACCGCCAGCGTTCAAATCAGCCAGCACATAGCGGTCGCCGACCTTGGTGGTACGCAGGGCGATATCGTTTTCCTCCATCGCCAGCTTGAGGCCGAGGTTACTCATCACAGTGGCCACCAGCGTGTTGTGGTGCAGTAGCCCCTCTTCCTTCATGGCGACGGCCAGGATGGCCATGATTTGGTCACCATCGACGATGTTGCCCTGCGAGTCCACAGCCAGGCAGCGGTCGGCATCGCCATCGTGAGCCAGCCCCAGATCCGCGCCGTGCTCCAGCACTGCCGCGCGCAAAACCTCAATGTGGGTGGAACCGCAGTTGTCGTTGATGTTGTAGGAGTTCGGCTTGTCGTGAATAGCGACGACGTCGGCACCGGCGGCCGCGTACGCCATGGGGGCGGCCTGCGAAGCAGCACCATTTGCACAATCCACCACGACACGAATGCCGTCGAGCTTGGTGCTGACCGCACGGGAGAGGTGGAACAGGTAGCGGTCGAGCCCGTCTGGGGCCTCCTCGATGACACGCCCCACTCCGGTGCCCGTGGGGCCGGTCTCCGGCAGGTTGTGGAGAGCGTGTTCGATTTCCTTCTCCACCGCGTCGTCAAGCTTGGTGCCGCCCGCGGCGAAGAACTTGATGCCGTTGTCCGGCATGGGGTTGTGAGAAGCCGAAATCATCACACCCATGTCGGCACCGTAGTCGTCGGTGAGGAAAGCGACAGCCGGAGTGGGCAGCACGCCGACACGCAAAACGTCGACGCCCTGGGAAGCCATGCCGGCAGACAGCGCTGCGGCGAGCATCTCACCGGAGACACGCGGATCGCGGCCAACGATGGCCAGGGGACGACGCCCCGACGGATTCGTGCCGCTAGTCAGCACAGTGGCCGCAGCAGCACCCAGCCGCATTGCCAGCGGTGCGGTCAGAGTCTTATTCGCCAAACCGCGGACGCCATCAGTTCCGAAAAGACGTGCCATTGTTGCTAGACCACTCCTTGGGGGTTTTATGAGTTTTGGTATCGCGGACTATTGCATTGTCAATGCTGTATTACTTTAGCCGGTCGCGCAGGCGAATCCAGACTAGCCACAGGACACAATTGGCTGCGGGTCATAAACCGTAGTCTGAGTTTCACGCGATATTTCCGCGCCCGAGAGGTCCCGAATGACGCGTGTATCGGAAGTGGTGAAGCCCTGCGCACCCGACGACGGCTGGCAAGAGCTGCCACTGACCTGCATACGCTGTGGTTGCGTGTATGCCCAACGTCCACCATTGATGGACTCAACGTTGACCTTCTTCACACCCTTGATGCGCACAGTGACGTCGGAGCCAGTAGTAACGGCCTCGATGAGAATCGGAGTGTCGGAACTGTTCTTAAACGCTAGGTCGATTGCGCCCTCGTACACCGTCGCCTCACGGCCGGCCGGGTAACGCGAAATGTAGTAACTGTGCGGAGTGTGCGCGACATCCTCCATGCCCGCAAAGTACGAAGCATTGTACAAAGTGGTAGCGAACTGGCTAATGCCACCGCCGACAGCCTTATCCGCATGGCCGTTGAGGATGATGCCCGACTCGACAAAACCCTGCGCAGTACCGCGCGGACCCGTGTAGCCGTTCAGGCTGAATGTATCGCCCGGCGCCACGAATGCGCCGTTGACCATCTGCGACACCAGGGCAATGTTTGTTCCCGATGCCGAGCTGAAGCCACCGGTGGTGAACTCACCAATGACATCATCGAAGGTGGCACTTTCCGCTTGTTCGGTGGTGTAGGTGGCGGGCTTGTCCTCGTAGACCGCATCGAACTCGCGCTTATCCGTCGAAGTCACACGCTCGGCGAAGTCCTTCATAGTTTCATCCCACTTCACGGCTACGCCATCAACCGAGGGGACCACTTCACGCGCACCACCGCTAAAGCGTATCGACGCATTGCGCTTATCAACCTCGGAAGCAGCCAGCCCCTCCTCGAGGATCTCGCGTGCGCGGTCGACATTGATATCGGCGGCCAATCCACCGTCGCGCGGCACAAAGCTGATGATTTCAGCCATGCGCTCCGGCGGAATTACACCATCTTTGCCATCGCGGCCCTTGGCAACAATGGGGCCCGACACCGCATCGGCGGCCTCTCCTTCAGCTGCCTCACGGACCTGATCCTCACCGATAGCCGGGTCGTGCGCGGTGGTCTCTACATCGATGCCCTCCGGCGACAACCACTTGGCGGCCAAATCCCCGCTGACCGCATTGCGGTCGACATCTTGGCCGATGACCGGTGGAGTTGTTTCCACGCGGCCGTCGACAAGCTTGACCTCGCCATCGACGGGAGCAATAGTCAGTTCGCCGACGAGACGGTCGACCTGCGGCTCGAACTTAGAGCTATCGATATCGCTGACCAAATCCAGCTCACGGGTAGTAAAGAAACTGCGCACCCAGGTAACTGGGTTCGCCGTCTGCTTACCCGCCTGCGCGACCGTCTTCTCCCAGTCGATGCTCAGCCCCGCCTCCTCGGGCAGAACCTCCGCCGTGCGTTCGCCGGCACGAAACGCCACTGGATGAGTGGAAAGATCACCGAGCTGCTCTTCGAGCTTCGCCTCAGCGTGATTCGCGCTCAGCGTGCTGATGTCAATACCCGCGACGGTAGACCCGCGCGGGACATGGTCCTTGTTCAGCACGTAATCGACAGCGTAAAACACACCGAAGAGTGCGAAGATACCGAGGACGATGCCGAGGAAAATCTTTAATCCACGGTGACTGGAGGAAGACTTTTGTTTGGCCACAGCCACTTACTTTACCGTGGAAACACTACTAACTAGATTTTTATTAGATTCCGCAGGTGTCCGGAATGCGTTTCTTGTTCTTCGCATACTGCTGGAAAGCATCGACCACGGCATTGGCATAGACCTCGGCGCCATCCGGGGTCGGGTGGATAAGGTCCGCGCGCAGCTTGGACAAATCATCACGCACACCATGACACCAGTCAGACACATAGACATTGTCGCGCTTCTTTGCCGCGTCGAGGACTTCCCTCTCCGACTGCGGCATCCACACACGATCACCGTACGGGTTGATGAGGACAATGATGCGGTCTTCACCCAGCGAATCGAGGATCTCATCCAACAGGTGTTCGTCCGATGCCGCAGCCGACTGATTGATACCAAGACCCAGCACGACGAATGGATCGAGCGTACCCGCCGCCTTCATACTGGCGATAATCTCTGGCGCAGCCGGATAACCACGAGAAACAGCCGCATCGATATAGATACCGGGCAGCTTCTCTTCCAACGCGGACGCCGAGGCGAGCATCACAGAGTCGCCGATAGCGGTGATCTGGTCACCACGCGGCATAACGCGCTTGGCCAACTCGGCTTCCTCCGCCTTTTGTGCCTGTGCACGGCGCTCAGCTGCCTCCTGTAGCTGTGCCTCCAAACGCGTCATCTTCGGCGCCGTGGCCATTCCCACAACTGCACCAACCACGACGACCAGCGCCAGCCCTGCTGCAACGCGCGGCTTCCAGGAACCGGCAAACTGCGTGCCCGAAAACTGCGACATCCAACGGCGGTAACCCATCCGGCGAATTGGCGATTCCACATTCTTGTACGACCAGTTCGCCAAAAGCAGCGATAGCGCGATGCCTGCGAAGGCAGCGAGGTTCTCATACTGCATGGCCTCATTGCGCTCCAGCAGTTCGCGGATGAGCACGATGACCGGCCAGTGCCACAGGTACAGCGAGAAGGAAATCTTTCCCAGCCAGCACAGTGGCTTGAACTCAAAAATCTGACGCACGGGTGAGACACCGCGAACGACAAGATAGAGAATCGCCACCGACAGCAACGAGGCGAACACCAACCCACCGCGGTAAGTCGCCGACGCAGTATCCGACATCATCAGCAGAACCAACGAAAGGAAGATCAGAGGCAGCGAGGCCACTACGAAAGCTTGGGCAGAACTGCCAAAGAAGTCCCGCAGCAGGGGTTCTGTGCGTGGCCAGGAGTCCGCCTCTGCGCGTGACGACGTCGATGTCAACCACAATGCGAGGGCCGCGCCAAACAGGAGTCCAAAGGCGTGAGTATCGGTACCGTAGTAGACCCTCGTGGGGTCGACCTTCGGATCGTAGAGCGAGACCATCCACACGAAAGAAGCAACCGCCCCAATGCCCGCCACTGCTGCCAGCTTGCGAGATGCCAGCTTCAGGGCGAGAAGAGCCACAAAGATCAATGGCCAGAGCAAGTAGAACTGCTCCTCCACCGACAGTGACCAGTAGTGCGCTAACAGCTGCACTCCGGAATCCGCGAAATAGGACTGAGAACCCGCAATCTGCGTCCAGTTATTGACGAAAAAGACCGTGCCGAGAAACTGCGTCGACAAGCCAACAGCGGGATCCCCGCCGACCAGACCTGCGACGGCGATGGAAATAAACAACACGAACATCGCAGCCGGAGCGATGCGGCGCAGTCGACGGAGCCAGAAGTCCTTTAGATCGATGCGCCCAGTGACCGCGCGTTCGCGCACCAGAAGCGAGGTGATAAGAAATCCGGAGAGCACGAAGAAGATATCCACACCGATGTAGCCACCGGGCAGCACATTATCGAAGTAGTGGTAGATCACCACTGTGGCAACGGCCAGACCGCGCAGCCCATCAATGCCTGGTACGCGTCGAATGCGGAAGGGATGCTTCGCCACCGACGACGAGCTAGAGGAGCTCTTCGCGTCGGAGGTCTTGGTGGCTGTGGTGCTCACCGCCATACGGTTTCCTTCTTCCCATCGCACTGCAATCGCACTTTCATCGCACTGCAATCGCACCGCGATAAACGATTCTCGCGGCAGTTTTTAACGGATAAAAGTCTAACGTACGGGGCTTGTCCCAAAAATGCAGCCATGCCTGGTCACTGCGGACTTTAACCAAAAAAGCACCTCGGCTTGCGTGTAATACGCAAACTGAGGTGCTTTTCGAAGCAGTAAAGCTTAACGCTTGGAGTACTGCGGTGCGCGACGGGCCTTGTGCAGACCAGCCTTCTTGCGCTCGACAGCACGAGCGTCGCGGGTGAGGAAGCCAGCCTTCTTGAGAACGCTGCGCTCCTCCGGGTTGAACTCGTTCAGGGCACGAGCAATAGCCAGGCGCAGAGCACCGGCCTGACCGGACGGGCCACCACCGTTGATGTTGGCCTTGATGTCGAACTGGCTCTCGCGCTCGACCAGGACCAGCGGATCCTTGATCTCCTGCTGGTGCAGCTTGTTCGGGAAGTAATCCTCGAGCTCGCGGCCGTTGCAGACAATCTTGCCGGAACCAGCGGTCAGAACGACGCGGGCGACAGCGCGCTTACGACGACCGACAGTCTGAATCGGACGATCCAGGGTCAGCGGTGCAGCCGGAGCAGCCTCAGCCTCGGTCTCGGTAGCAACTGCGTCGCCGATGGAAGAGGTGAACTCTTCAGTGGCAGCAGCAGCGGCAGCCTGAACATCATCGTAGGAAGCCTCGGTGGCCTCTACGTTCTGGTTCTCATTGACGTCCTGTGGGTTGGTCACTGTGCCACCGCCTTGATCTCGTAGTTTTCAGGCTTCTGACCGGCGAACGGGTGCTCGGAACCGGCGAAGACGTGCAGCTTCTTGATGGACGCACGCGAAAGCTTGTTGTGCGGCATCATGCCCTCAATAGCCTCAGCGATAACACGCTCCGGGTGAACCTCGAGGGAACGACCCAGGGTCATCGACTTCAGGCCACCCGGGAAGCCCGAGTGGCGGTAGCGCATCTCACGTTCCCGCTTGTTCGAGGAGACGTGCACCTTATCGGCGTTGATGATGATGACGTGGTCACCGCAGTCGACGTTAGGGGCGAAGTAAGCCTTGCCCTTACCGCGCAGCAAGTCTGCGGCGTGAGTAGCCAGACGGCCGAGAACAACGTCGGTAGCGTCGATGACGTACCACTTGCGCTCGATGTCACCGTCCTTCGGATGGAAAGTAGACAACATGACTCCTTTTAGGGTCCGTGTAGATTTGCCAGCCACCGTGCACACTGTTGTTATTCCCCGGCGGCCGGTGGAGACCCGAGGCAACATTCACGTGTGCGCACACAGTTTGACTACTCTACCTTGAGATGGCACTAGAACAAAAAATGCCAAAGCCAGTCTCAGCCGCAAACTGCTGAGACTGGCCTTTCCCCCCTGGAGTGCTGCTAGCAAGAATACTTCAAAGGCAGATACCTAACTGAAGATCTCAATTGAGCAATGTCCTCCCCTCCCCCGGTTACATAGCTCAATCAAAAGTGCCTCAAGCAGGAACCAAGCTATCCCCAGCTAGCTGCCGCGCGGCGGTTAATATCCGCCATTCGCTGGCTACCTGCGCTGACCGTATCCGCGATAGTCGTGAGAATCATATTGAGCTCCTCCGCTGCTGTGTCCCATTCACGCTGAGCCTCCTGGTAAGAATCCGAAGAGTCACCCTCCCACGTAGAGACCATCGGCGCGATGCGCTTCTTCAAATCTCCGAGCAGCCCGTTGATGGTGCCAGAAGTGGACCGAATGTCATCGGCAGCACCGTCGATGCCGCCAAAACTGTACCTAATTGGTTGCATTAAGAACCCTTTCCCCAAAAGGTGATGTGTGTTGTGTGATTCAGTGTTGTGGTTGTGCGATTCGATAAAACGTTTAGAGGTTCAGCAACGACGCACCCGCTGCTGCCACCTGCTTGAACGACGACGCCCCCTCGTCCTCGCCCGCATCGAAGCTGCTGGAATTTGCGCGGATGTTATCCGCGATATCCGTCAGCGCATTGGATAGACGCATAGCTGCGTCATCCCAACGAAGCATCAGATCATCGAAGCTGTCTTTAGCCTGGCCCTTCCATTCCCCCGCCAGACCGTCCACGACGCCTCGAATGCGACCCAGCTCGCCCTGTACTTCCGAGTTGACGCCATCGACGTCCCCCGCGGTAGTGGTCATTTGATCTGATTCGGCTGCAAATAGGTTTGCCACTGTTTCCCCCTTATTCGTGTTGAGTGACTGATTAACGACGGCATTTTTACCTCCCCGCGCGAGCCAGCCAGCTTCCCGCGTTAAAAACCCGTCATATTGTTTGGCGCGAAAAACCCCGATTCGGTTCCATTTTGGTTTTCCAACCTTTACCCCTGCCTACCCCCGCCCATCCCCCAGTCACTTTCTCTACGCCCCTTGCGTGTTACGGCACCGGCCGAGCGCTTACTACTGCCTGGTCGCATACGGGCCGTACCGGCGCAATAGTCCTTCCTCTGAACTGGCACCCCACACTGACTTGAGTTCCGTACATCACTTTGTGATGCCAGAGCACTATCGAATTACCTGACGGCAGCCGCTCCTCTACGACTACGACATCGGTGCCCAGTACTTGTCTGCGTTCCGGCGCGGACTTTGTCTCATCCCCGGCAACGGAGCTGCTCAAAGCGGCGGCTAGATGTTCAAGCGCCATGTCCTGCGAAAGCGGGCTAGCGAGCACCAAGACGCGCATATCTCCGCCATCCACCGCAATCAGACGGTCTAACGGACTTGCCGAGTCAAGCTCCCACCCGCCGGGAAACCGAGCTTCCACGCCCGCATTGGTCAGTTTGACTATTGGAGCAGAATCGGGAACTGGTTTCGATGTGGATGGAGGCGTCGTTACAGGAGGCGTAGTTACAGGAGGAGCCTGTGCGTGCGATGTCTCACGCTGCTTCTGTCTCCCTTCGTTCTCCCTAACTATGCCGCCACTAATGAGCCATGCAGCAATCCCAACAATCAGAACCACCACCGTCAACAAACCAACGGCAGCTACTGACACAACTGTGCTTTGATTCGACGCTGAGCTGACTTCTGCCCTGGCTGCAGGACGCCGCCCCGCGAAATCCTCCGACGGCTCCACTTCACCGGCTTCAGCGTCGCCGATGTTTTTCAACCAGGCCGGATTTACGCACTCCCCGAGCCGCGATGCTGGGCAGTCGAAGACTAAAAATCCACGGTCGCGCAGACGATCGACTAGTAGAGCTCGCCGCGGGTTCGCTAGCCCGGGTGGAACTTCGCCGACGATGAACTCAATATCCTCCTGCCAGCGGGGCGGATACTCAGTGATACCGCGCCCACCACTAACTTCCACATCATCGGGTATCCCCTGGGGCGCATCCGGATACATGGTCAGCTGATAAGCCAGCGCAATGACTGTTTCCACCAATGGTGCGCTGTCGTTCGCTCCGACCAAATGTGTCATCCGACTGGCAATGTGGCCCCCGCTCAGACGAGTGACACAGACACGCGTTTCCTCTACTTCCACCAACACGCTATGAGACACAGTTGCCTCATCGAGTTCCACAACG
Organism: Corynebacterium sp. 401_CJEI; assembly: GCF_001076435.1. Taxonomy (NCBI): domain Bacteria; kingdom Bacillati; phylum Actinomycetota; class Actinomycetes; order Mycobacteriales; family Corynebacteriaceae; genus Corynebacterium; species Corynebacterium sp. 401_CJEI. Next base: position 66,829 of record NZ_JVIP01000018.1, on the reverse strand, counting down.
GCGTCGGCAAGCGTCAGGATGTACGGATTGAGTTCGGTAGCCAATAGCGCGGAGGCCAACCGGCACTGTCGCACAGCACCCCAATAGCTGGGCACAATGACTGTTTGCATGCTCTCGAGAAGCGGTCTAGGGCCATGCACCGCCGGTTCTGCGGTGTCTGCAGGTGCCGCGAGTCCCCACAGGTGCCAGGTGCCGTGGCGCAGCGTCGGGGTCTGGGTGGTGGAGGAAGATTCGACCCGAATCATCAACTGTCCTCCTGGTCACCAGCGGTATCCAACCACCCCAACTGCACAACCTGCGGACTCTGGCCGTGCGCCACCCAATAGCCACGGCCCGGCGGCTGCTCGCAAGGCTTTACGCCGAGGATGGGGCCGTCGTCGCGTGTGCCGTCCATAACAAAGACGCTGGCACCCTGGTCCTTAACCGCACCCATGACCGGGTCGTGGAGGGATCGCAACGCCCCGCTGATTCGACGGGCAAAAAAGATATTGAGCCCAATGTCGGCGGCGTGAGCGATGACTTCTGCCAGCGGCTGCAAGGGGTTACCCCGCGAGCCGGCCACGAGGTCATAGTCGTCCACGATGACATTGATGGTTGGACCACTCCACCAATTTCGGGCCTTCAACTGCGCTGGGGTGATATCCGGTTGCGGGAGACGAGCCTTCAGTACCTCTGCCAGCTCTGCCAGCATGGGTGTCGCCACCGCAGCCGAGCCCGCATAGCCGGCCAGCCGCTCTTGGGGCACGGCCTCCATTAGCCCACGGCGGTAGTCAATTACGACGAATTTCGAGTCCGACTGCGAGTACCGCAACTGGTGAACGATGCCCCTCAGCGCGGCGGTTCTGCCGCTGCCCGCCGAACCGAATATCAGTAGGTGACGATCCTTTTCTGGGTGGAATATCACCGCGCCCAGACCGGCTTCTTCGAGCCCCACTGCAATCGCACCTCTCGCAGCGGCCGCTGGTCGCGGCAAACGCGCAATATCAATCCGCCGCGGCAACAACTGGAGCTTTGGTGCCTGCTCACCGTGCGGCGCTGTCTCTGCAATCCGCTTAGTGTCCGCAGCGCCGGTGAGAGCTACCAGTATCGCAAACCCGCCCGGCGCGACTCCGCGTCCTGGGCTCTCCGGCACCAGCTCCGCTGCCTTACGGTCAATCATTGAATCCATCGACTCCGCCTGCCGCAGCTCGATCCGAGTACCAATCAGGTCGCGAACGGCAGGTCTCATGTCCGTCCAGCGATAGGCCGTGAGCAGGACATGAATTCCCACCGCCAATCCATCTGCAACCAGCGCCTGCACATCGTCACTCAGCGCCGGAAACTCCGTTTTGAACGCACCCCAGCCGTCAATGACCAACACCGAATCCGGCTGTCCTGCCGCCCGTGCTACTTCCGGAGAGAGCCATCCATTAGTGCGAAAGAGCTGTTCCCGACGACTTACCTCACGACGCAAAAAACCAATCGTACGGCGAATAAGCTCCTCGTCTCCGCGGTGTGCAACCGACGCGACATGCGGCAACTCAGCCAGGTCGCTCAAGCCGCCCGCACCACAGTCGACGATATAAAAATGCAGGTCACGGGCGCTGATGCCGTCGGCAAGCGCGAGGATCGCTGTGCGTGCGGCAGTGGTCTTTCCTGACCGCGGCGCTCCGACGATTGCCATGTGCCCGCCGGTCGTGCGCAGGTCAATACGCAGTGGGTCCTGACGCTGAAACAGCGGCTTGTCCACCAGCCCAATCACACCGGTCAATCGCTGTCGCGGCAGCTGCTCGTCGGGCTGAAGCTCGATGGCCTCCGGCAATGGTGGCAGCCACACCCGATGCGCACGTGTCGGTACGTGCGACACCGCTGCCACCACGGCACCGAGCACCGTCTGCTCCGATGTCTGCGCAGGCGGATCGGCCATTCCACCATCGCTTGACGACGCACCGAAAGCCTCCCGCGTCCAATTTTCAGCGGTAAATTCAGCGACAGCTACGGCCTGGCCCTGCAGCCCCTGCTCTGCCCCAGCCGTCGCACCGTCAATAGGCTGCGGACGGACCACCGGGCCGGAAACATACGCCGACCGAAACCGCACCGGCTCGGCGGCAGCAGATTTGATATATCCAATGCCCGGGATGGCCGGCAGATGATAGGCGTCCGGAACGCCCAGCACGCTGCGGGACTCCGCGACGGAAAAGGTCTTCAACCCAATACGATAGGAAAGATGGCTTTCCAACCCGCGCAAGCGGCCTTCCTCCAGACGCTGACTGGCCAGCAGCAAATGCATGTGCAAACTGCGCCCCAACCGACCAATCGCAACGAAGAGCTCAGCAAACTCCGGGCGTGCGGAGAGCAGCTCTGAAAACTCATCCACCACAATCAGCAACGCGGGCATGGGTGGCGCATCTATCTGCCCAGCGCGCCGGGCTTGCTCATAATCGCTGACACCGGCGAAATTCCCTGCAGCGCGCAGCTGCTCTTGGCGCCGCGTCATCTCACCGCGCAGTGCGTCTTCCATGCGGTTGACCAGGATAAGCTCCTGCTCCAAGTTGGTAATCACCGCCGAGACATGAGGCAATTGATCCAGTCCCAGAAACGTCGCCCCGCCTTTGAAGTCCACCAGCACAAAGTTCAACTGATCCGGGCTGTGCGTAGCTGCGAGCCCTACCACGGTCGTTCGGAGGAATTCCGACTTACCCGACCCTGTGGCACCAACGCACAGACCGTGTGGCCCCATGCCGCCCTCAGCACTCTCCTTAAAATCCAGATAGACCGGAGCACCACCGTCATCAGCTCCAACAGGAATGCGCAGACGAGCACTGCCGTAGCGCGGTCGGTAGCGCAGAGTTGTCGGAGGCGGGTACAGCCCGAGCTCCTCCATGACCGGGTCTTCCGAGGTCTTAACAGAATCATCTGCGCTTGTTGGCACTTCAAAACGCGCCAAGCTCCGCCCAAGCACCTCCGCTTCTGCTGGACTCAGCTGATCAGGTACGCCAATCTCCTCCCGTCCGGACGCAGTTTCCGCATGCACAGCAGTAGCGGAAACAACCAGCGCGATGCCATGGTGAACCGCTGCCTCCCACAACGTTGACTGCGCTTCCACGACGGTCAGCAAAACTACCGAGGTCTCCGACCCCGCCGCGTCAAAAATCGGTGTCAGTTCAGTGACATCGTGCTGTCCGTTCGAATCCGCCAGCACAATCAGCACTGCAGCTGGCAGTATGTCGATAGCCGTGAGCAGCTCAGTCAGCTGCGCACACGTCGCCGCCCGCAACCGCGCTGGGCCACAGGCATCAGTAACTGCGGGGTGTCCGTGGTGTGGCGTCCATTTCAGCCATTCCCACTCATCTCCCACAACTGCAATCAGGCAATCCTCCGGATGATGCAGCGCAGCAGCTTGGGCGACCATTGCTCGAGCCAGCCCCTGCGCCGCGGTATCTCCAGTGAGCGCGATGATCTCAAAGGCTGACACATCTATGGCAAAGGGCACGCCCTCAACCTGACGAGCCGATCGAATAACTTCCCGCAGTGCTACGGCGGAAACCGGATCCAGTTTCTCCGGCGCCGGAATTGCCGGTGGTGTTACGGGCGTTGCGGGCTGCTGCGTTGCCACCCCGATGCGCAGCTGCAAGAAATCCGGGTCCCCCTTTCGGCGTTCGCACGCCCGCCCCATCGCCCCCAGCTGCCACAGAGTTCCAGGCCGAGGGTGGATAAACTGCGCCGATTCACGCTGCATCCTCGCTGCTTTCGCCACCGCGCGGCGAATACTGGACAAATGCCTCTGATAGTCCTTCCGCACCGGTGCCATGTCCTTATTTCCCGCCCCGCCCGACACCATCATGCCCACAGTGGAAAACACCATCATCAGCGGAAACATAAACGACATCGGGTTACGTCCCATCCCAGAGACAAACATCAACACCACCATGCCAACCACTGCCACGACCATGATTAACGGCATGAGTGCACGCATCAGCGGCACCGACTGTGGTTCCGGCGCTTCCGGTGGCGCATCCGGCGCGATTGTGCCTGTCATAGGCTGCAGCCCCGCTTTTCGGGTAGCCGAAATCTCCGCCTGTGCACTAGTCACAAAAATCCCCCCCCCCGCTATGTGTCGCCCCTTGTGTTCACTCGACGGCCAATCCCCCGACCAATCGGTGTACGCATAGCTTAAAACACACTCCGGATTCTCGCAGCGCATGACCGAAACTGATAGCGGGGGCACGCGCAGTTACTACTCCGAGTAGCGCTCTAGCGAGTTGTACGACACTCTAGAGGGACTAAAGCATGCAGAATTCATGGGGGAAATACATGCTGGGGGAACTCATTCGCGTGCGCATTGATGCCGCACACATGCCCGAAGACACCAACCGAGCACACGCAGACCTTGCATTACCGACCAACGTCGCAATCGCCGCACTTGTACCGGATATCCTGCAAATTTTCGATATCGACATTGCGGACTTCCCGCTGGCACAGTGGCAGCTACGGACCGCCACTGGCACGATTTTGCTTGCCGACGACACCCTGAACGATGCCGGTATTGCACCAGGCGAACGCCTGGTTGTTATCAACGACCCAGGTCCCGTGCCCAAACCTCGGCTCTTCGATGCCGCCGATGCTATTACCGACACCACCTATACCGACGGTATCGGGACGGCTGATTTGGTTGTTGGCTGTACCGCAGCCCTCGTGGCCACAGCTTCAATCGCAGCTGCCTCATTGAGCTTGAGCAGTACCGATTCCACACTGGCCGCGGCAATCAGCTTCATCGCGCTGCTGGCAGTAGCCGGTGGACTGCGCCTGGCTCTGTTGCGTAGCGCAAAACCGGCGATTGTCATGTCCCTGGAGCTGCAAGTGCTCATTCTGGGCACCTCTTCGGGGCTCTGCTTCGTTGGCCTCGACCTACACCGCATACTCACCGACTGGCCGCCGACTGCTGCGATTAGTGTCGCGCTTGCCGTCATCGGTTTGATTTTTCTCATTTCCAACACCGGCGACGGCGACAACCGCATCACCGTTACCCTGGGCGCGACGAGTCTCAGTGCTGCAGTTACCTTCGGTATTTACGCTGCGGCTGTCGCACTTTTCCACAACTCGGTTCAATCAGGAGCGCTCACCGCTGCTAGTGCAGTCATCCTGATACTGCTGGCACCTTCCATCGCTATCAAGGCTGCCGGTATTCGCGTACCCAAAGTCCCTGCCGCCGGCGAGAGCTTCGATGACAGCGAAACTCCCGAAATATCCCACAACGCACCTAAGCGAGCGGGGTGGATTCTCGATGGCATCCTCTGCAGTGGCACCGGAAGTCTCAGCATCTTCACCCTGGTGGTACTTTTCTCCGGAGCCTATGCGAACAAGTGGTGGCCTCTAGGCATGGCTGCTGCTGTCATAGTCTTTTGTGCAATTCACTCCCGTGGCCAAGCCCGGAAAGTAGCTTCCACCTGTACTGCTTTAGCTGGTCTTGCCGTCATTGTGGCCGTCGCCTTTCAACAGTGGTTCGAGGGCAATTGGCCAGTCGCCGCTGGCCTGGTCGTCCCCATGCTTGCAGCCACCGCCTTAGCCGCATTTCCCGCGTCACGCATCTCACCTACAACGCGCCGCATAGCTGAGCTAACCGAGGCCTGCAGTATCGCCGTTATTTTGCCCATTGCGGCCATCATTGCCGAATTCCCTGAGTTCGTAAGTGGGTTCTTCCAGTGAAAAACCCACTTTTCATGAATGCCATAAAAACTCGTCTCACCGCCACGGCCGCACTTTCCACAGTGCTTATCTCGACGTTGACGGCGGCCACCGCAGTAGCACCGTCGGGCATCGCACCAATAGCGGCTGCCCAGAACAGCCAGGACTGCGTGGCCACGATGCTGTCGTCGGAAAGCGCACTGCATGAACCGACGGTGATCGAAAAAGCGCTTCGGTTTCGCCAAGCATGGCAACTGACGACGGGTGCGGGGATTACGGTGGCGGTAATCGATACCGGGGTCTCACCCAATGAGCGCCTGGGCGAGGTTCTCGACGGTGGCGATTTTGTCGACGGCAACAGCGGGTTCGTAGACTGCGACGGTCACGGAACTCTAGTAGCTGGCATTATTGCAGGCCGGCCCGGTGCCGATGGTTTCGCCGGACTGGCGCCCGACGCGCACGTGTTGTCGATAAGACAAACAGCCGATGGCGAAGGCAATTTGGAGTCGCTGGCACAAGCTATCGACAGGGCCGTCGCGGAGGGCGCGCGGGTCATCAATATCTCGCTCACATCGTGTGCCCCGGCAGGCGTAATGCCCCAAGGTGCAACAGATGTTGCTGAGAGCGTCGCACGCGCGGAAGTCTCAGGCGCAGTAGTGGTCGCAGCGGCAGGCAATAAGGGCGATAGCTGTCAGGACGGATCCGTAGCGTGGCCCGCAGTTCTGCCGGAGGTAATCGCAGTATCAGCAGTACAGTTCGACGATGCCGGCCAAGCACAACCCGCGGAGTATGCAATCACGGGACAATGGGTCAATGTCTCCGCTCCCGGCGGCCCCGTACTCGGTCCCGATCCGCGCACCCCCACCGGTCTCATAGACCGCCACGTGCTCGGGTCCGGGGATAACACCCGAGATCAACAGATTGCCGGCACCAGCTTTGCCACGCCAACCGTGTCGGGCACAGCTGCCCTGCTGCTGGCACGAAACCCAGAGCTTTCCCCAGCACAGGTTCGCGACATCATCCTTAATTCCGCGAGCCCAATTAGTTCCGGGCTCGGCCTTGGTCGCGGCATCATTGCACCTTATGACGCTCTGATTTGGACCACTGTAGACACCGCTGCGCAGCACGCAGCCAACCCCGCTGCCGCACCGGCTCCGCCGGATCTGCTTTCTTCGCAGGAGCGCAATGCACCGCTCCGGGCGACTGGATTGCTCCTGATATGCGCGCTAGGCCTAGGTGCCTGGTTGCTCTCGCGTCCCAGACAGCGGCCCTAGCGCCGCCTGCTTACTCAGCTCAGGGCCTCCGCGCAACGCGGCCAGCACTCCCCAGTCCACTGGTCGCGTGCCACCGCTATCGGCATTGGTTGATGCATTAAACCCGAGGGCAGCCAGCGTTGTGCGATCGTGCACAGCAAAGCGCATCCCCTCTGGCGAAATGACGTGTACGGCCCCATTTACGCTTACTGCAATTGAGCTGCGCTCACGGCTGCGACCATCCACGAAACCGTCGACGGCCGCACCCGAACCGTCGGCATGTGGGTAATCCACGTGCCGCCCCTCCGGAGCATGCTGCGACCACTGCACCAGAGCTTGCGGCCGTCCTGCTATCCGGCCGGCACACAACCAGCCATCAGCATCGGCAAACGTCAGCGGCTTTTCAGGTAGCCCCGGGACTGCTGGCGCATTCGCAACGGGAACTGCCGCCAGCTGCCCCTCACTGGCCTGCAGAACTGGGCTATGCGCAGCTAATAGCTCTCCTAGCACCGGGGAGAGAATCGCGGCACCGTCGTCAAGCACGATAACGCGCCGCTGCCCGACCTCAATCACATTGCCGACTGTGTCGAATGGAGCGGCGAAGTGCGTGGGTGCGCCGCGGTTCGGGATTGCTGGTGCGGCCAGAATCGGAACCTCCGGAATCGTTCTGAGCAACGCAGGGCTGACAGGCCGGACTGCGGCGCGCTCCAACCCCAGCGCTCGAGAAACAGCGGCGTGCTCCGGGTGGTTGACATCCAACCGCGAGCGGTAGCCCTGCGTAATCAGCCAGAGGTTTTGGCCATCGGCAACGACGGCACTGTCCGAGTGGGTTCGGGTAAGCTGCTGCGGTTCCCCACGTACTTCTTCAAGACGCGCAAGTGACTCTGCAACAATCCACGGCTGCCCGAGGTCTTGGACCGTCCGCTCGCACAGAGACAGTGCCAACTCCGGCGCACCTGCACTGCCCCTCTTGGCAGCTCCCGAGGCACCAGAGCCTGCCGGCGCGGCCGGAACTGCGGGAGCGCCCTCAATCCCGACAGCAAAACTGATGTCCTCTTTGTCCAACTCACTACTGCGCACCCGTTTCGGCTCAACAGGATTGCCCAAAATTAACCGCGCCGACGCGAGATTCGCGACTGGATGCAATCGACCATTGACACGTACATGCAGGCCCTCCGACCCCGATACGACAATCAGCTGCTCATTGGAGCTCGAACCGCCCTGCGGCCGCACCAACGACAGCACCGCAGTGCCGGCGGCCAGTAAAACCACCAGCGCACAGCCGATAAACAGTGCTCGCGTACGCGTGCGCAGAGGATCGTGCAGCATTCGCGAATCCGCACGCACAAGCGCGTGCTCAATCCGACGAATCAAGAATCGATGACCGCTGACCTGGCTAGGCGTAGTCGGCGTACGTGGCATGAGTTTCCCCCAAAACTATTCCCCCAAATAATCTCTACCCTGCAGAGTAAGCCAGGCCGCGCTACTGTGCGACCAGGGGAATTTTAGTGGGGAACATATTGGGGGGATTTTCACATGCCATTGTCATTGTGGCTACTCATTACAGCAATAACCATCACTGCAGGCGCGCATGTCCCTGTGCGCGGCCGCAGCCTTCGTGACCGCCTGCGACGCACCGAACCAGGACAACTCATCGGACTACGTCTCACACCAGGCCTGCGAAGCCAGCTAAGCGCTGCAGATATCGTCTCGCTTGCCGACGACAGCCCAGTGACCCTGGATGCGCTGTGCTTTTATCACATTGCGCCGGAAGTCCGCGGAGAGCATGCACACCGCTACTTCCGAGCAGCCGAGCGCTCCGGCACAGCCCCTGAACCCTGGACACATCTGGTGGCAACTCTTCCGGTGGAAGCCTCCGCTGACCAAGCCCTACGCTTCCTCATCCACCGGCTGGGAACCCTTGGTATTCGCGCACGGCGATTAACGGCACAGGAGTGTGCTCTGACTGAGAGCTCTGCGGAGGTCGTGCAGCTGCGCCGCACTGGACGCTCTCATCATGTGGCGGCGTTGGGACGCAAACCGCACCTGTGGTTAAGCCGACAACGCGACATCGCTATCACTAATGGTCCGGCGCAGGTCATAGGAGCCGGGAGCAGCGGACAAACCATCACAATGTGTCCCGCGAAACTCCCCCGATTGGAGGTCGACTGCGGCAATCAGGACATTTGTGAGCTGCTCATCGGAATGCTCTCCCTCGGCTATCGAGTAGGAATTCGCACGGCCCGACCACATTTCTATACTGTGGCCCTTGATCTGGGCGCAGTACTTCTCGCTCGAGCTGGAGACGACACCGTCGATGTGGTTGTTGTCGAAGAGTATGAGCCCGACCTGTGTACTGGAATCGCGAGAATCATCGAGGTCAGTCGTACAGGTTCGCCCACGGCAGCAGCAGCGGAAATGCCAGCTTCGTGCCCTCGACTGGCGATGGGCGAATTCACCTGGACGCTATCTACCGCCCGCACTACCGATGAACTGCAGCCACTAGCTATGCGGGCAACTAGCGGTTCAGTCCCGGAATCAACGCACCCAAATCTGGCAGACCGCCCGGCGCCTGGGAGCCGTCAGGCTCACCCTGCTGCGCCGGGTCATTCGGAGCGCCATTTTCTTGGCCACCCGGCTGACCGCCTGCTGCAGGAGGCACATCCTCCTTCGGCATCTGTGCACCGGTGACATTGCCATTGTCGATAGTGGCAGCGCCCGCTGGTCCCGAGCACTCCAGAGTAGACGGGCCATAGGCCGCGCAGTTGTAACCGAATGCGCTCAACTGAGAATTCGCTGGCAGCGTCTTCATCTCACCCGCCGGCGGGAACGTAAGGACCTCGTAAGTAACTCCCCCCGGGTTCCAGGACACAGCATTGGCGGGAACCTTGTTTCCCGTGCCGTCATCGACCATCGGAGGATTGGCAAGATTCACCTGGCAGGCCAAGTAGGCGTCACCGCTCAGATCGTTGAGGAAGCAGCGTGTCGTGCCATCCTCCAACTGAAAGAGTCGAGTATTTGGGCCGTCCGCCGGGGTGTAATCCGCATCATTGACCTGGGTGATTGCAGGAGTTTCCGTCGGCGTCTCTGATTCTGTCGGTGTCGTCGACTCCTCAGTCGGCTTCGGCGGAGTCGAGGATTTAGTCTTTGCGGAAGAACTGACGGAGCGATTCGAGACTTCCGGCTTAGCCGGCTCGTCGTCTCCACATCCGGCCAGCGCGAAAGTCATCATCACACCAGCTGCGATCGTTGCCATAAATTTATTCATCCGCATGGTGTCCTAACCTACCCGACCATCGCTCCATCCCCTAGTAGCCGAGGGAGGAATTACTTCCGGAGAACTAGCTCGCATCTCGTCGATGCGTTCTGGCGTAATCACGTCATTGAAGGCGAAGATAGTTACTTCCCTATCTCGATAAACAGGGGTTACCCCTGGAGCTACCCAGAGCCCTTCACCAGGAAACTCTAAATCCTCCTTGGAATCCCAAATACCCGGGGGTGACAAATAGATGAATCCCACGTTCAGCTTTCGGGCTGAGCGATCGACATCGTTCACCCCATCCGGCCGGTCGGGGTCTGGAAAACCGAGGTAATCAGCGTGCCAATACAGCATTGAGGTGGCAGTCCACTTATTCGCCACTGGCCAGTCATAGTGCGGGAACACTACTGGCAAGTCATTGCGAGCGTACATCCAGCTGGACCCCTCCGGCGGATTGGTAAACGTGCGGTACTTATGTGCCTCCGGCTGCTCGGCCAACCAATCAAATGCCTTCAAGTCAGCCTTGGAAATGATTTGCCATTCCCTAGGGCTCTTGTAGGCGAAATCCGCAGCGCTAGCATTAGACGCCACTCCATAGACCACAAGTACAGCAGAGCTCACCGTCGCTAAGCTCAACCCCAGAACCCGCCCCGTCGATGGCACCTTTGACTCACTAATTCGAGCCGCCCACGCGCAGCCCCACGCAACGGCGATACCCGCAAACGCGGAATACAGGTACGCGGTGACCATCACCAACCGGTGAGGCGTCGAATAGTGAAGATCCGTATACAGCGCGAGAATATCGCCCGGCACGCCACCAAAATGATTGAGCGCGTGGGTCGTCATCAACACCGAAACAAACCAGGCCGGTACTACCCACACCCGTCGGCGCGAAGTATCTGCGAAAACCAAAAACGCCATCCCGATGAAACCAAGGATGATAATTGGCCAGAACGGCCGGAATTCCTCAGTGTGGCGAGTCAGCATTGTGGCGCCTCGATACCACGCATCGAAACGATCGAGGTCGTCTACTTCAGCACTAACCGCGCGCACATCCTCGGTCTGAGAAGTTCCCGTAAGCCACTGCGGCAGGAGAACTGCCACTGCTGGCACGAAGGCGGCTGCAATCACCGCGACGTCGTAAAGCCTGGCGCGAACCGCACCCAGTTCAGGATGCGCGGGACGCGGCAGGCGGTAGCACAACCACCAGATTGCACCGAGCATAACGACTGTAGGCACCGATGCCGGATGGAGCTCTCCGATACCGATTATCGCAAGAGCGGCGCTCAAGATGCGCTGAGGTGTGTGTGGGAGCGACGTAACAAAGGCAAAAACGGTAATCGCTAGTGCAATCGAGACCTGGTACGGCCAGGCCCCCACGAAGACCCCGACGGGCATCAATACCGGAAGCGCTGCGGAAACAAGCGCTGCAACCCCCGCGGCAACGGCAGTGGACAGCTTTCGGCGATCAATAATTCTCCAGGTGAGCGCCGCAGCCGCCGTGGGTATGGTCACGGCCGGAATGATAATGCCGAGGTAATTGACTGCCTCGGTGATTGGTAGACGGACAATCAATACCCAAAGCGCACCGAACGCATGCCATGCGGCGGGATAGTAGGACACCGCCTGAGTTTCCACATTCTGGATCTCGCCCATCCTAGTGGCCGAGGCCATGCCGTCTTCCGTAATCGAACGGAGCACACTTGCATGCCAGAGTGTGTCCCAGCCTTGCTGGATGGTCGCCATCCCCTCGGACATTGAAGCGATGCGGCCGATAGCGGTCCACGTGAGAACCGCCGCTGCGATGATGACCCCGATACTTGCGATTAGCCCATAGCCCAACTCGCGCCATCGACCTGAGGCGAGCGGCTGCGCCTCGGCCGACACCGAGCGACCGACACTACCGCGCCGCCGCCGAATCAAAGCGCTGCCGCCACTCCAGCAAAGCGCGAGAAGTAGTGTCACGGCCCAGCAGATAGACGCACTGACCAAGGTGAAGCGCACATCGATAGCGCCGAGCGCCCACCCTGCGGTGCCTGCGATACCAAACGTCACCGCAGGACCGAGGGCCAGCGCCCACGGAGTACGAACGCCGCTGGCTCTCACTACAACAGCGCCGGGGATTACGAGCAGCGCAACCAAGCTAACAATTGCCCACACCACTACCGAACACTCCTCCTACGGTCACTTTCTTCAGGGAATATTACCGAGAGCTTGTACATTTAAGCCTCGTCCACATCTGTCCGGGCATCACGACGCTCGCGGGTCTGCTCCGCCCTGGCCGCCAAATCAGCATCGCCGGGGTAATCAACACCTACCAGGCTGAGCCCACGCGCCTCTGCCACCGGGACCAACGGGGAACGCTTCTCTTCACTCAACAACTGTTCAGTGAATCCAACCGCACGTCGCCCCTCACCGACACTAAGGCAGGCCCCAACCAGTGAGCGCACCATAGACCAGCAGAACGCGTCGGCAGTCACATGGGCCTCGTACAGCTCTGGTTCTTCCCGCGTAGATACGTCGAACCACTGGAACTGCTGTAAATCTCTAGTGGTCGTCGCATGCGGCTTGTGTCGGCAAAAAGCGGCAAAGTCATTGAGCCCCAGTAGGGCATCAGCCGCCACCTGCATGCGGTTGATGTCCACTGACCGCCGCCAGTGGGCCGTATCGCGAGCACGGGTAGGAAGCGGGCCACTGACGCAACTAGTGACACGGTAGACATAGTGCCGACGTAGCGCGGAAAAGCGGGCATCGAAACCCGGGGGCGCAAACGAGGTGCCCCTAAGCGTCACGTCCGCGGGCAATAGTCGCGCTACACGACGAACCAAATTACCCGGATCCCCTGCGATAGAACGTGTGTCTAAACAGGAGACAGGAACATCTGCGTGAGCCACCTGCCCGGAGGCATGGACACCAGCATCTGTACGACCGGCCACAGTCAGTTGCACTGGAGTGCGCAACACCTTCTCCAGAGTGGATTCCAACGTCGCCTGCACAGTCCGCACCGGTTCTCCCGTGGGCTTATCGCGCTGAGCAGCCCAACCGTGGAAATCTGTCCCGTCATAAGCAATGTCAAAACGCAACCGAACCAGGTCGGAGTCGGTGCTCCCCATAGCGGCACGATCGGGAGAATCGCACGGGGCATCCGGAGTCGTTGGAGTAAGTGATGTCACGGTTAACAGATTGTAGCCGGGACCCCGGATTAGAGAATCAGCAGTTTCCACCGCAGGGTCTCAGTATGGCTCTCAATGTTGGTGCGAAATCCGTCGGTAGAACCGGAGGCAGAACTGGGGACGGGCGCTATGCACCGTCGTTAAGCACAAAGAACCCCCGGGAGAGCGTTCAGATATGAACTGCTCAACGGGGGTTCAAAGCTGTGACGGCCAGAAGCCGTCGGCGAGGGGAATTACTCCTCCTCTGCAGCCTCAGCCTCAGTAGCCTCAGCCTCTTCGGCCTTTGCCTCTTCAGCCTGCTTGGAAGCAGCAGCGCGAGTTGCGCGAGTTGCCTCAGCAGTTGCGGTCTCTTCCTCAACCAGAGCGATCAGAGAGATCGGGGCGTTGTCGCCCTTGCGGTTACCCAGCTTGATGATGCGGGTGTAGCCGCCGTCGCGATCAGCGAACTGCGGACCGATCTCGTCGAACAGCTTCTTAACTGCGTAGTTGTCGTTGAGCAGCTTTGCAACGTTGCGGCGATCTGCGAGAGTGCCGCGCTTTGCCTTGGTAATCAGCTTCTCAACGTACGGACGCAGCAGCTTGGCCTTGGTGTCGGTGGTCTTAATCTTGCCGTGCTCGATGAGCTGCTTCGCGAGGTTGGCCAGAATCTTCTTCTGGTGCGAAGCGGAGCCGCCGAGACGGGAACCCTGCTTAGGGGTAGGCATAGGTATCTCCTCGTTTTAATGAAGTCGCGTCGGTGAACTACTCGTCGTAGCCAGCGCTTGCGCCATCAGTCCAGTCAGCGTCATCGCCCGAGGCAGCGTCCAAATCAGCGACAGCAGCCGGGTCGAAGTTGTTCGGGGAATCCTTCAGAGCCAGGCCAAGCTCAGCGAGCTTTTCCTTGACCTCATTGATGGACTTGTCACCGAAGTTGCGGATATCCAGCAGATCCGACTCGGTACGAGCAGCGAGCTCACCGACAGTGTGGATCTCCTCACGCTTGAGGCAGTTGTAGGAGCGCATAGAGAAGTCCAGATCCTCAATCGGAGTCTGGTACGCAGCGACATCCTCAGCCTCGCGCGGGCTCGGGCCAATCTCGATGCCCTCAGCAGCCTCGTTCAGCTCACGTGCCAGACCGAACAACTCAACCAGAGTCTTGCCTGCCGACGCCATTGCGTCGCGGGCGGTGATCGAGTTCTTGGTCTCGACATCGATAATCAGCTTGTCGAAGTCGGTGCGCTGCTCAACACGAGTAGCCTCCACCTTGTAGCTGACCTTCAGAACTGGCGAGTAAATCTGGTCCATCGGAATGCGGCCAATTTCGCCACCGGAGTTCGGGGTCGCCGGCACGTAGCCACGACCACGCTCAACGATCATCTCAATTTCCAAGCGACCGGATTCGTTGAGAGTAGCGATGTGGTGATCCGGGTTATGAATCTCCACACCTGCTGGGCACTCAATGTCTGCAGCGGTCACCGCGCCTGCACCTTCGCGACGCAGGTAAACGGTAGCCGGCTCGTCGAACTCGCTCGAGAGCACCAGACCCTTGATGTTCAGGATGATGTCGGAGACATCTTCCTTCACGCCCGGGATAGTGGTGAACTCGTGTAGCACACCGTCGATGCGGATGCTGGTGACTGCAGCGCCCGGAATGGACGACAGCAACGTACGACGAAGAGAGTTACCGAGGGTGTAACCGAAACCCGGCTCCAGCGGCTCGATAACGAACCGGGAGCGAGAGGAATCAATGTAGTCCTCGGTCAGCGTTGGGCGCTGGGAAATGAGCATTTTCGAAAATCCTCCAGGTGGCGACCGCTATATGACGCCATAGGGAATGAATGGATGCAAGCGAAGTTGGTTATTACTTCGAGTAGAACTCGACGATCAGCTGTTCCTGAAGCGGAATGTCGATCTGTGCGCGTTCCGGGGTCTGGTGCACGAGGATGCGCAGGGACTCAGGAACAACCTGAAGCCATGCCGGGACGACAGCGTCGACCAGGTTCTCCTGTGCCTCTTCGAACCAAATCATCTTCTGCGACTTCGGGCGCACGTCGATGATGTCGTACTGGCTTACCTGGAAGGACGGCACGTTGATCTTCTTACCGTTAACGGTGAAGTGGCCGTGGGAAACCAGCTGACGAGCCTGGCGACGGGTACGAGCCAGACCAGCGCGGTAGACAACGTTGTCGAGACGCGACTCCAGCAGGACGACGAGGTTATCGCCTGTCTTGCCCGGACGACGGTGAGCCTCGGCGTAGTAGCGACGGAACTGCTTCTCCATCACGCCGTAGGTGAAACGTGCCTTCTGCTTCTCCTGGAGCTGGAGCAGGTACTCCGACTCCTTGATACGAGCGCGGCCAGCCTGCCCCGGAGGGTAGGGACGACGCTCAAAGTTCATGTCGCCACCGACGAGGTCGACGCGGAGACGACGGGACTTACGGGTTGCGGGACCGGTATAACGGGCCATTTCTGTTCTCTCCTTACCCTATTCCTAGACGCGACGACGCTTCGGCGGACGGCAGCCGTTGTGCGGCTGAGGGGTCACATCCGAGATCGAGGACACCTCAAGGCCAGCGGCCTGGAGGGAACGGATGGCGGTTTCGCGGCCCGAACCCGGACCCTTAACGAAAACGTCAACCTTCTTCATACCGTGCTCCATGGCCTTACGAGCAGCGTTCTCGGCGGCCATCTGAGCAGCGAACGGAGTGGACTTACGAGAGCCCTTGAAACCGACGTGACCAGAGGAGGCCCACGAGATAACAGCGCCCTTCGGGTCCGTGATGGACACGATGGTGTTGTTGAAGGTGGACTTGATGTATGCGTGGCCCTGAGCCACGTTCTTCTTTACAACGCGACGGCCGGTACGACGGCCGCGTGCGGACTTCGGAGCTGCCATGTTTTACTTCTTCTTTCCGGCGATCGTCTTCTTCGGACCCTTACGCGTACGAGCATTGGTCTTGGTGCGCTGACCACGGACTGGCAGGCCACGACGGTGGCGCAGACCCTGGTAGGAACCAATCTCAATCTTGCGGCGGATATCAGCCTGAACCTGGCGGCGGAGGTCACCCTCGACCTTCCAGGTAGCTTCAATCACGTCACGCAGCGCAGCAACCTGCTCATCGGTGAGAGCGTCGGTGCGCAGATCCGGAGAGATGCCGGTCTTCTCCAGCAGCTCATTAGCACGGGCGGGGCCGATGCCATAGATGTAGGTAAGAGCGACCTCCATACGCTTGTTACGTGGCAGGTCAACTCCAGCAAGGCGTGCCATACGGCAATTTCCTTCCGGTTGATGCGGTGGTTTACTCCACTGCCATCCTTTCCAGACCCGGCTTACTCGGTCGGACGCCGAGTCGCGTAGGTGTTATAGAAAGGCTCCAGCCACCGTTGCCGGAGGTATTCTCGCTTACTTCTGTGGAAAAGCTTTCGCAAGGAGCCGCCGTGCCAATCCGCCGAGACACCAGGTCTCAACATCACGCGGCCGTCACCAGAAGCAGCTAGGACGGTGGAGTTTCTGTCTAGTTAGTAAATAAGCCCATAACCACTACCAACAGTGGTCAGGTCAATTTACTTGTAGCGGTAGACGATTCGCCCACGCTCGAGATCGTACGGAGAAAGCTCCACTACGACTCGGTCTTCCGGGAGAATACGGATGTAGTGCTGGCGCATCTTGCCACTGATATGGGCGAGCACCTTGTGCCCGTTGTCCAGCTCCACTCGGAACATCGCGTTCGGCAAGGGCTCGACGACGCGACCCTCAACCTCAATTGCGCCTTCCTTTTTAGCCATGTCCTCCACGTCTCTCTGGTGGATACCCGGGACAACCCCGGCACCAGTTGGGAAATCTCTACTCTGCCTGGTGTTTTAGCAGTTCCGCGCAGGGATAATCATCACTGCAGCGACACTGCGCCCACACCATCGCCCAACTTTACACGCGACCTGCGTTTTTTACCAAATACGACCGCTCTGGGGCCGCCTGCAAGCGACGGCAGGCGGATTCACCCCACGGGGACAGAGGCCATCGCGTCTCAAGTGGCAATATTCTGACCTTTCGCGTGGCCCCTCACGCACTAGTTATTCATATCGAGGAGTCAAAATACGGGGGCCGTCCGCCGTGGCGGCAACTGTGTGTTCCCAATGGGACGCCGGCATTCGATCAGCGCTGACGACCGTCCAGCCGTCGTCAAGCTCATCGCTACCCCACTCGCCGCCGAGAATGAGCATCGGTTCGATGGCCAACACGGAGCCTTCGACGATGCGGGGGCCCTTGCCTGCTTTGCCTTCGTTGGGGAGGAAGGGATCCATGTGCATCTCGCGCCCGATGCCGTGCCCGCCGTAGCCATCGACGATGCCGAGTTCAATATCGTGGCGCAGTTCAGCCTCACGGGTGGCCATTTCAAGCGCATATGAAATATCGGTGAGGCGAGCACCCGGCACCATGGCCTTAATACCTTCGGCGAGGACCTCCGACGTCGCGATGTTTAGTTTTTCGACATCTTCACTCAGCTTTCCGACACCGAAAGTCAGTGCCGAATCGCCGTGCCAACCGTCCAAAATTGCGCCACAGTCAATCGAGACCAGGTCACCTTCGGATAGAACTGTGGCCGAGGACGGAATGCCATGGACGATAACTTCATTCACGGATGCACAGATAGATGCCGGGAAACCTTCATAACCAAGGAAAGATGGCGTTGCACCCGCATCGGTAATGACCTGATGCGCAATCTCATTGAGATCCGCCGTGGTCACCCCTGGCTTAGCGGCATCTCGGCAGGCTAGCAATGCACGACCGACGATCTCGCCGGCCGCTTGCATCGCATCCAACTCTCCCTCGGTGCGGGCAGGAACTACTTTACGGCGGCGTCGAAAACTCATCACGCTGGTTGAGTCTACTCTGACTCAGAAAAGAACCACCGGCTAGCCGCATCCCACCACCTACGAAGGCACCGCTACCCCAGCCAGCTCTTTACTTCATACATTTTTGCATCGCGTTGCATGGGAATTTTTATGGATGTTCATTGGTGACAGTTGATCCGCAATCGACTTGCTTCAATTTTCGCGCAGTTTACTCCCAAAGATGAGCTGCCTTACGATAACTGGCATGCATTCACTGTTGAAGTCCACGCAGATTGCTGGCGTTGTTATTGCTGCCAGCTCGCTTTTCCTGATTGGCGCATGCTCAAGCAACCCCGAACCGGCGCCAGCGCCGACTGTCCCTTCCACTTCCCCTGCTGCGGAATCGCCGGAGGCCCCTGGAAGCACCTCGGGTTTCATGGGCACCTCTGCACTGCCTGAGTCAATCCAAAACTTCACACCTGATTCAATTAAGGAGGCGATTGGCAGCTGCGTCGAGTCGGATGACTCTAAACCCGTCATTTTTGGCAGCGAGAGCGTACATGGCTTCACCTGCGTAATGGCTGTTGGCGACGGCGGCACTGCGATGCTCAGTACGGCCGAGGACCCGGCCACTGTCAGCCGGATTAATGAAAAGGCTGAGTCCGTCGAGAACTACGTGCCATACGAGCTACCCGGCAAGCACGCATTTAGCGGCGTCAACAAGGGCTCCCCTTTCGTTATGGTCATCGACGAGGATAACCGCATCTACCAAGAGTTCGTTTTCGCGAATATTGGTGCCGAGGCCGCACAGCCGCTTATCGACGAGATCATTCAGGACTTCCAGTAGCCCTAACCTGCAGTTCAATCCAGGGAACTCACCCAGCATCAACTCTCCGCTGCCGTAACGCTCTGATTTCGCTACGACGGCCGGAGCACTTCTGCTGTACTCGCCCCAAAAGAGTCTTCACCTCCCGCCAGCGTTACCCCTGCGCCTCGTTACCGCCCGCCCCCCCCCTTCGTCATCCACGTCCGCACCGCACCCGCCTGCGCCGCCGGGGTCAGCGTCATCCTTATCGCCTTGGTTACGCTTCGCCCCTTTTTGCCGAAGTATTCGCCGCAACCAACGTCCTGGGTTATCAAAAGCGTTTGAATCTTGATTCGAGTTCCTGTTTTTCTCTTCCGATGAATCATTCGTCTTTCGGTCTTTTCCTGGCTCAATCCACACCACCCGTTCCGCCTCGACAGGCTCCCCTTCACACTCATCCGGCCGCAACGTCCACCAGGATTTGTCATTCGACCGATTGTCATCAATCTTTCGATGCGTACCGGGGTCAACAAATGTCAGATTTGAAATGTCCGTTGCCCCGCCCCTCGCCCAGGACTCAATATGATGCATATCGCACATAGCCGGTGGCGCAGCTTTGCCCGGCGCGGAAGATCCGCCCTCCTCGCCGCACAGCGCAAGGTACTGGGCCATCGTCCCTAGTCTCTGCGATCGGCCAAGAAACAGACTCTGCCCCTTGTCTCCCAAAACCTGCAAGAACGAATTTCCGGCCGCAACCTTCTCTATCGCCTCAGCGATTGACATTCGCACGCCACCATCGCTGATTGCTTTCCCCATCCCCGGTAGCTTCCAACCATCCGTGCCCTGCAGCTTTACGCCCGCTATTTTCGCGATATCCGAAATATGGGCCACAGTGACAACCGACGTGGTGCCCCGCACCGGCTTTAAGGTCGCACCTATCCCAAAACCGGCATCGACCGCAGCCTCAAGTGCATCATGAAACCGCTGCTCTGGAGCGCGCTCATCCTTAGCGCCTTCCTCCAAGAGTCCACCCGGCCGCCCGTAGTCAGCCTGCAACCTCTTCAGCATCGCCGCGAAGTGCGGCGTAATCAGCCCCGTCAACCGACTCATACCGTCGGCTCGTTGTGGCCCGACCTTCACTCCCCGCAGCCGCTGTCTGTCCTCATCCGTATATGGGTCATCCAATCCCAACATCGCCCGCAGTCGATGTGACAGCGCACCCAAGTCGTCGACACGCACCTGTGTCACAACCTCACTGGCATGCTCATCCAAGGCCTGCGCCACCCGCGCATGTTCTGACTTCGGGAGATCTTTGACAGCTTTATCAATCTTTTGAACCGCATCCGCCCCTACGACCCCTTCGGATACCTTGTCCCGCAGAGCAGGCATTCTTTCATCATCGCTTTTCGACGAAAAAGGCTCCGCTTCCTTCCGGAGCCGCCCTAAACAACTAATTCGCTGACGAGCCTCCGCACGGGAAATATGAGACTCTTCCGCCAGCCAGGCAACTTTCCGGTGATTCGATGAAGGTATCTCCGGCGCAAGCGCCGCCAAGTACTCCGCGTCAACTATGGCTAGGCGCTTCCGAGCCCTCTCAACCAATGCATAGGCGTCTCGCATATGAACTGGTGATAAATCACCGAAGCTCTCCACAACTAACCGAGACAGAGCTTCGAATTGAGTTATCAAGTCTAATATCTGCGACACCGACAGTGCTTGATTCAGCCCCTTTGACGGCTCCTGACCTTGCGGTTGATTAGGTCGCATCATTCCCCTCCCCTCGAATCCCCTAGAAATCGCTTTCGCTTTTACTTCCCTAACTATCCCCTACTACATACAAATATCGCACACCCATTCGAGTACGTCAATACTCTTCTTCGTATTTCTTTTCCCGTTTAGCTCCACACCATTCAAGCCAACTAGCCCCCCCTTCCCGAGCCCACTCAACACAAAAGCCGCCCTTCCAAACCTCAACGGTTCGGAAGGGCGGCTTCAATAACCATCTACTACGGGTCAAACCCATCGGCCCGACCAACGCAAAGTTGCCAGAGCACCAATTACCGGCACGCCAGGAGCTTAGTTCAGCTTCTCCAGCTCGGCCATCGTGCGCTCGTTAATCTCCTCAACGGATCCCTCAGCGGCAATCTTGATGATCTTTTCCGAGTAGTAATCCAGCAAAGGAGCGGTCTCATTGGTGTACACATGCATGCGGTTGCGGATGACCTCTTCAGTGTCGTCTGCGCGACCACGGGCCAGCATGCGCTCGACTACGACATCCTCAGAAACGTCGAACTGTACGACCGCATCCAGCTCAGTACCGAGGTTGGACAGCAGACGCTTCAGCTCTTCTGCCTGACCAACAGTGCGCGGGAAGCCATCCAACAGGAACCCCTTGGCGGCGTCGTCCTCGTTCAGACGGGACTCGACCATACGCACAGTCACGTCGTCCGGAACAAGGTTGCCGGCGTCGATGTAGGACTTCGCCTCAATACCGAGCGGAGTGCCTTCACCGATGTTTGCGCGAAACAGGTCACCGGTGGAGATGTGCGGGACACCGAGCTTCTCCGAGAGGATAGCTGCCTGAGTGCCCTTACCTGCACCGGGAGGACCTACAAGTACGAGTCGCATTACTTCAAGAACCCTTCGTAGTTACGTTGCATCATTTGGCTTTCAACCTGCTTGACCGTCGTCAGCGCAACACTGACCAGAATCAGCAGGGCTGTACCTCCAAACATACCGCCTGTACCCGAGTTCGCGTCGCCAAGCCCCATATCAAGAGCGACATTTGGCAGAACAGCAATCAGCGCCAGGTACAGCGAGCCGACAGTCAGCAGGCGAATCAGGACGTAGGACAGGTATTCAGCAGTCGGACGCCCTGGGCGGAAGCCCGGAATGAATCCGCCGTACTTCTTCATGTTCTCCGCCTGCTCGTGCGGGTCGTACTGCACGGAGGTGTAGAAGAAGGAGAAGAAGATGATCATCAGGAAGAACAGCAGAATGTACTGCCAACTGGACGGCGCCAGCAGGTACTGAATGACATTGCGCTGCCACCAGTTGTCCATGTTCGGATTCGACTGACCGGACTGAACAATCTGGGTAATCAGAACCGGCACGTAAATCAGCGAGGACGCGAAGATGACCGGGATAACACCGGCCTGGTTCACCTTCAGCGGCAGGTAGGTGGAAGATCCGCCGTACTGGCGACGACCAACCATGCGCTTTGCGTACTGCACCGGAATACGGCGCTGTCCCTGCTCAATGAAAATAACGCCGATGATGAGAATCAGCACCGCAACAATCACGGTGGCGAACACGACACCGGTAGTGGAGCGCAGAATGTTCGCGCCCTGTGCCGGCATACCAGCGGCGATACCGGAGAAAATCAGCAGCGACATACCGTTGCCGACACCTCGGTCCGTGATGAGCTCACCCATCCACATGACCAGCACGGCACCGGAGGTCATCACAACGACCATCACCACGAGGTCAAAGACACCCGCATCCTTGACCAGCAGCGACTGCGAGCCACCCAGCAGGGCGCCACGGTCTGCCATGGCCACAATGCCCGCAGACTGCAGCAACGCCAACGCTACTGTGAGGTAGCGGGTGTACTGGGTCATCTTCGTCTGACCCGACTGCCCTTCCTTCTTCAACTGCTCGAAGTGTGGAATCACCACCGTGAGCAGCTGGACGATAATCGAGGCCGTAATGTACGGCATAATGCCGATGCCGAAAATCGCCATCTGCAGCAGAGCGCCACCTGAGAACAGGTTGATCAGCGAGTAAACGCTGGACTGATCTTTCGAAATCTGCTCGAGCTGCGCGTTGACCAACTGGTAGTCGATACCAGGGCTTGGAATCTGCGAACCGATTCGGTACAGAATGATCATCGTCAGAGTGAAGAAGATCTTCTTACGCAAATCGGGATCGCGCAACGCCGCAATGAGACCGGAAGCCACGTGCATCCTCCCGAGGTCAAGAAATCCGCTTCTCCCACGCTTTTCCCGAAAGACTTACCCGCTTATCCGCCAGTAGTCTTCCGTTTTAGTTAAGCAACGCGGATGACGTATTCCTCAAACCTTTAATTGACAGTATTTGACGTAGTGAGTCTACCAGCGTTTCTCCATATCGTCGCAATACGCCTCTATATCACCGTTAGTACAGCGCCCCGTCAATCACCCTCTTTTCGCTTGACGACGATTCCAGCGCTCATCCCCTCTGAGCCCCCGCCCTCTCATGTGCTCCACCCAACCTTCTCAAACAAAACTTGAACAGTGTTAAAGTTTTGCTCTGTGAGTACCTACAGCATCCGCATGCGCTCCAGCGCCGATGGCTGCCATATCTCTGGCGCTGAGCGTCTTGCACCGGCCACCGAACTACCTCAGTTGGCTTCTGCTATGACTAGCCGTGCACTTCACCACGACAAGGGGCGAGCCGACACAATTCACATCACTGCGGACAAGATTGATGAGTCGACCATCAGCACCGTGTCGGCGTTAGTCCCCTTTCTAGAGTCGAACTCCAGCCCTGGGGACGCCCGCAAGCTCATTACTCAACGCCTACACGCTGCAGGTATACAGGCCGCCGATATCGCCGTCGAGATGGCCTATTCACTCACGGGTCTTCGCGGCGCCGCTCTTATCGATGCCTCCTCCGGTGAGCGGCTCGACCCAAACCCAGTCCGCGGTGTACGGGTTTCCACTTTTGATGCCATCTCACACCCCAGCAAGGACTGCGCCAAGGACCATTTTCACGAGGCGCTCATCCTCGCATCCAAGGTTCACTGCGCCCCGGGCATCGTCGCAGAAATCTGCCTCTCCGACGATCCCTTTTACACGCGTGGCTATCTCGCACTGGACGGAATCTTCCACCGTATCCCCAATATCAAGGACCACGGCAGCACTCTTGGTACTCGCATTTTCATCGTTGAACCCGGCACCGATATCCCCGAGCTAATCGATTACCTGGAGAACACGCCGGTCTATATCGAGCTCCCAGCTGACGCCAGTTTCTCGACGGACACTACCGGCCTCAGCAGCGACCTCTCAGCAATCGCCGCCCAAAGAAACACGGCCTGGGCCGGTGCAGGACTTGCCCGCACACTGCGCACTTTCGAAACCGCACAACTACCGCATAGCCGAATTGACGGAGCCGACTACCTATTGTTTTCTTCTTCGGACTACCTCGGCCTGTCCACGCACCCTGAACTCATCTCAGCTGCCACCGAGGCAATTGGACATTTCGGCACCGGGTCCGGCGGCTCTCGCCTGACCACCGGCACTAGCATCCACAGCGCACTTGAGAATGAACTGGCGCAGTTCTTCGGTTTCGACGATGCCGTTCTCTTTGCGACTGGCTACCAGGCGAACCACTCAACCATCGCTGCCATCGCCACCGCCGACGTGGAAATCTTCTCCGACGCCGCCAACCATGCTTCCATCATCGACGGGTGCCGCAATGCCCGAGCTAACGTCACGGTCTTTCCACATGCTGACTACCAGGCACTCGACCGTCTCCTCGCAGCATCGAGCGCCCGCCACAAGCTTGTCATCTCCGACTCCGTGTTCTCTATGTCAGGCGAGGTCATCGACGGCCCCGCACTCGAGCGCACCTGTCGCCGTCACAACGCATGGTTGATGCTTGACGACGCCCACGGCGTCGGCGTTATCGGAGAGCAAGGCCGTGGCACCGCAGCGCACCTGGGCATTCACCCGGACATTGTGGTCGGCACCGCGAGCAAGGCTCTCGGTGTCGAAGGAGGATACGTTCTCTGCTCCGCACCAGTTGGCGACCTGCTACGCAATCAAGCCCGTAGCTTCGTGTACTCAACGTCGATGAACCCCGGTTCCGTCGCAGCTATCCGCGCCGCGTTGAAGCAGTTGGAGGCTGGGGACGTCGTCAAGCGATTGCAGCGTAATATTGCGCGCGTCCGCTCCCTGGTTGACGCACAGTCAGACCCCGCATCTGCAATCATCCCACTGCCCGTTGGCGACGAGGCCGAAGCGATGGACGCCTCAGCACGGTTGGCGGAGCTAGGCGTGTACATACCTGCGATTCGCTACCCGACGGTTCCCCGTGGTGAGGCAATGTTGCGATTGACCATTACCGCGCTCCATACGGACGCTGACATCGACCGACTGGAGCAGGCTCTGCGCCACACCGGCCTGCTGTAAGCGGGCGGTTTGCGCTGCCCTCCCCTCCCCTTTCCTCCCCCTCAATACAAAAAGAGCTCTTAACCACTTGGGTTAAGAGCTCTTTTGTTAAAGCTTAAATGCTTTAGGCCTCAGTGACAGAGCCGCCTGCAGCCTCGATCTTGGACTTTGCGGAGCCCGAGAACTTGGTTGCGGTGACGTTGACGGAGACGTTGATGTCGCCGTCGCCGAGGACCTTCACCGGCTGGTTAGCGCGGACAGCGCCCTTTGCAACCAGGTCGGCGATGGTGACGTCGCCACCGTTCGGGAACAGACGCTCCAGATCCGAAACGTTGACCACCTGGAAGGTGACCTTCGCCGGGTTCTTGAAGCCCTTCAACTTCGGCAGACGCATGTGAAGTGGCATCTGGCCACCCTCGAATGCTGCCGAAACCTGCTTGCGGGCCTTGGTGCCCTTGGTGCCGCGACCAGCGGTCTTACCCTTGGAAGCCTCACCACGGCCGACGCGAGTCTTCTTCTTCTTAGCACCCGGAGCCGGGGCCAAGTCGTGGAGCTTAATTGGTTCGCTCATGGTTTACCTACTCCCCCGCTACTTCTTCAACCTCGACCAGGTGACGCACAACGTTCACGAGACCGCGCACAGCCGGAGTATCCGGGCGAACGGCGGAATCGTTGATGCGCTTCAGGCCGAGGGTGCGCAGCGAATCCTTCTGGTTCTGCTTGGTACCAGCGGTACCACGGACCTGGGTAATCTTCAGTGCCATGGAAATCACGCTCCCTGACCTGCGCGTGCGCGCAGCATACGTGCTGGGGTGACCTCTTCGAGGGACTTGCCACGACGTGCGGCGACCTCTTCAGGGCGAACCAGCTGCTTGAGGGCATCAACGGTTGCGTGAACAACGTTGATGGAGTTGTTGGTACCCAGCGACTTGGACAGAACATCCTGAACACCGGCGCACTCGAGAACCGGGCGGACAGCGCCGCCGGCAATCAGACCGGTACCCGGAGCAGCCGGGCGCAGCAGGACGATGCCAGCAGCGGTCTCACCCTGAACCGGGTGGGTAATGGTGCCAGCAATCATCGGGACGCGGAAGAAGTTCTTACGAGCCTCTTCAGCACCCTTCTGGATAGCTGCCGGTACTTCCTTGGCCTTGCCGTAGCCGACGCCGACCATGCCCTCGCCGTCACCGACGATGACCAGAGCGGTGAAGCTGAAGCGACGACCACCCTTGACGACCTTGGAAACTCGGTTGATAGTTACTACGCGCTCGATGTACTGCGAACGCTCGTCCTGCTGGCGACGGTCGTTACCGCGGCCACCACGACGGTTGTTGTTCTTGTTGTCAGCGGAGTTACGTCCGCCTTCGCGCTTATCGCGTTCCGACATCACGCATTCCTTCCGTTGGACTTGTAAGTGCGCATTAGAACTTCAGACCACCTTCACGGGCAGCCTCGGCCAGAGCAGCAACGCGGCCGTGGTACTGGTAGCCACCGCGGTCGAAAACGACCTTCTCGATGCCAGCATCCTTAGCGCGAGCAGCAATCAACTCGCCGACCTTGGCGCTCTTGGCCTTCTTGTCGCCCTCGAAGCCACGGAGATCTGCGTCCAGAGTGGAAGCAGCTGCCAGGGTACGACCGATGGAGTCGTCGATAACCTGAGCGGTGATGTGGCGGGAAGAGCGGTGCACGACGAGGCGCGGTGCCTCGGAGGTGCCGCGGACGTTCTTGCGCAAGCGTGCGTGACGGCGGGCGCGGGCGACACGACGACGAGTCGAGATGTCCTTGCCTACCGGGAGGCGCTTTTCGTTGGTGTTGCTCATTACTTACCCGTCTTTCCGATCTTGCGACGGATCTGCTCGCCATCGTAACGAATGCCCTTGCCCTTGTAAGGATCATCCTTACGCAGACGACGGATGTTAGCTGCGAGCTGTCCGACCTGCTGCTTATCAATACCTGTGATCGACAGCTTGGTGGTGCCGTCGACGTCGAAGGTGATACCTTCCGGTGCTTCGATCAGGACTGGGTGCGAGTAGCCCAGGGAGAACTCGAGGTCCTTGCCCTTCTTGGCGACACGGTAACCGACACCGAAGATTTCCATCTTGATGGTGTAGCCCTCGGTCACACCGACAACCATATTGTTAATCAGCGAACGGGACAGACCGTGCAGGGAGCGGCTCTTACGGTGGTCATCCGGGCGGTTGACCACAATCTCATTGTCCTTCAGCTCAACGGTAATTGGAGCCGGGATAGAGACAGACAGCTCGCCCTTCGGGCCCTTGACGGAAACGTCCTGGCCGTTGACCTGGGCAGTAACGTTTGCCGGGACAACGACAGGGTTCTTACCAATACGAGACATTGTGTAGTTCCCCCTTTACCAGACGTAAGCGAGGACTTCCCCGCCAACCTTCTTCTCGTAAGCCTGACGGTCAGTCAGCAGGCCCTGAGACGTGGAGATGATAGCCACGCCCAGGCCGCCGAGGACCTTCGGCAGGTTAGTGGACTTTGCGTAAACACGCAGACCCGGCTTGGAGACGCGACGCACGCCAGCGATCGAACGCTCGCGGGACGGACCGTACTTCAGGTTCAGGGTCAGGGTCTTGCCGACCTTGGCATCCTCGACTGCGTAGTCCGCAATGTAACCCTCAGACTTGAGAATCTCGGCGATGTTAGCCTTCAGCTTGGACGACGGCATCGAGACAGAGTCGTGGTACGCGTTGTTAGCGTTGCGCACGCGCGACAGCATGTCGGCGATTGGGTCAGTCATGGTCATGGTTAGTGACCGCTTCCTTTCTCGCTGCGGTTCCTTCCCACCTCGTGGCTAACTCCAATGACCGCGCAAACAGCAACTGCCACACGGCAAAAGCTTAAGTTGGAGCGATTTCCAATATCGTGATTCCGGCGATTTAAGGGCTACTGTTCGCCAACTCGGTTCAATAGCCGAGTCAGCTCGCCACCCAGGTGACGCCAGAGACGATGCGAGGCGAGGGGCCTACAGCAAAGTTCTTACATTTTTACTGCCGCACCTCTTATAGAGGGCAGACCTGGTGATACTAACAAATACAGGCCGAAATGCAAAAACGCCGCAGACGGACGTTAGTCCGCTCGCGGCGTGAAGCCCCACCAATTAACAGTGGAACTCAATTCCTAGCCGACATGGCGCCGGCTAGAGGAAATTAGTAGAGCTGGTCGGCGATGATGTTACCCATTGCCTTTTCACCAGCCACCGTCGGGTGGTTGGTCATCGGACCCATCACCGGGTCTGCGAAACCGGCGACGAAGCGCTCATCCGGGTTCGGGTTGCAGGTACCGTGGCCGAGGGTTGCCTCGTAGACGTCAATGAAGCCGGCACCTACGTGGTGAGATGCGGAGCGAATGCTGTCACGGAATGCACCCTGGATCTCGCTGGCACCCGGTGCCGGGATCGGGAAGGTCTGGTCCGAGGTGTTCACCAGGCACAGCTGATCATCAGTGGCGTACTCAGGGTACGACGCCAGGACGACCTGAGCGCCCGGGGCAACCTGGTGGACGCGGTCAGTGAACTGACGCAGCGTCTGCTTGAACGCGGATGGAGCCTGGGGATCCGGCTTTGCGACAAGCTCGCCTGCCACGTCAACCCACTGGACCCAGTCCATGCCGCCGTACATCAGGACAACCTTCTCGGTGCCCTCTCCGATGTCGCCGTACTGGATGGAAGCCTCCAGGTATGCGAGGAGCTGACCCGGGAAGCCGCCAAGACCGTTACAGGACCAGTCACCCAGGGACTTGTTCAGCTTCGAAGCTGCAATCTTCGGCCAGTTTTCCATGTCGGTAGCGCAGTTAGCGACCAGTGCGTTCTGTCCCGGCGCCAGGCCACGCGGGCCGCCCTTACCGGCATTAGCGGTGAAGGAGTCACCGAAGGTAACGATTTGCTTAACGCCCTTCGGGCCGGTGTCGCCGATACCCGGAATCGGAATGTTCGGCATTTCCGGCAGTGCCGGCTGTGCGTTGGCAGCACCTGCACCCAAGCTCAGACCCAGAGCCGCAACAGTTGCAATAGCAGCCGAGCGGACGGCCACGGAGAAGTTCTTCATGTAGTTAATCCCTTTGCGTTTTAACTTAAGAACCGCTCTGTGTAGAACCACTGGCTCAATCACACAGAAGCTGAAGTCACTTAAGCCTTGCCCAAATTGATAACGACCACAATGCATTTTGGCGGCCGTCACTATGACGAATGGCAGTTTACAACGAAATCATCACAAACGCCTAACTTTCAACTGAGAAACCTTGTGGCTTTACTAATTTCCAACCCCCAAAAAGGGTCAACTTTCCCACCAGCAACACTGGTAACTTTTACGCAGGCCCCGCACAGCGACCTCACTCCCCCACGAACATAAGCAGTTAACAGAGCAGCAAAAAGCCCCGGAGGCCAAGCGGCATCCGGGGCTTCAGGCAAAAGCTACCGAAGAGGCAAAACTACTTCTTGAACGGGAAGCCCAGCTCGCGCAGCAGCGCGCGGCCTTCCTCGTTGTTGGTAGCGGTGGTCACGACGGTGATGTCCATACCGCGCGGGCGGTCGATCTTGTCAACGTCGATCTCGTAGAACATGGTCTGCTCAGACAGGCCGAAGGTGTAGTTACCGTGACCATCGAACTGCTGATCAGACAGACCGCGGAAGTCGCGGATTCGCGGCAGAGCCACGGTCAGCAGACGATCCAGGAACTCCCACATACGGTCGCCACGCAGGGTGACGCGAGCGCCGATGGCATCGCCTTCACGGAGCTTGAAGTTAGCGATCGACTTGCGAGCACGACGGGTCTCCGGCTTCTGACCGGTGATCAGAGTCAGGTCGTTGATAGCACCGTTGATCTGCTTCTTGTCCTGAGCAGCAGCGCCGACGCCCATGTTGACGACGACCTTGGTGACGCCCGGAATCTGCATGACGTTCTCGTAGGAGAACTCTTCCTGCATCTTGCCGCGAATCTCATCGCGGTAACGGGCCTTCAGACGAGGGGTGTAATTTTCGCTCATGCTTAGATGTCCTTCCCGGTACGGCGGGAGATGCGAACCTTCTTGCCGTCCTCATCGAAGCGGTAACCGACGCGAGTCGGGGTACCATCTTCGTCGACCAGCATGACGTTCGACACGCGAATCGGAGCTTCCTGAGTGACAATGCCACCCGAGGAAGCGCCGCGCTCCGCAGCGGAGTTTGCAACGTGCTTCTTGATACGGTTAACGCCCTCGACCAGGACCTTGTCGCGCTTCGGGTAGGCCTCGATGACCTTGCCCTGAGCACCCTTGTCCGGACCGGAGATAACCAGCACGGTATCGCCCTTACGGATCTTCACTTAAATCACCTCCGGTGCGAGCGAGACAATCTTCATGAACTTCTTGTCACGCAGCTCACGCGCGACCGGGCCGAAAATACGGGTGCCCTTTGGCTCACCGTCGGCCTTGATGATGACAGCTGCATTCTCGTCGAACGAGATGTAGGAGCCATCCGGACGACGGGTCTCCTTCTTCGCACGGACGATAACTGCCTTAACAATTTCGCCTGCCTTGACGTTGCCGCCCGGAGTAGCTTCCTTGACAGTTGCGACAATGGTGTCGCCAATGCCAGCGAAGCGTCGGGTCGAGCCACCGAGAACGCGGATGCACAGAATTTCACGTGCACCAGTGTTGTCGGCAACGCGCAGACGGGATTCCTGCTGAATCACTGCGTTTCTCCTGACCTGGTTGCATTGTGCGTCAGATTTCCGTCCTAAACGCACGCGGTCTTTATGTCTTGCGTTTACGCTTTACGACGGAAGCACCTGCTAGAGGTAGCTTTCCTATCGCTTTGACCTCGTGCTTACTACGGTTCTAGACCGTTGAGAGCAGCACGCAGTCGCTTCGCGCAACCTGTGTATTATGGCACGTTCGTGCGGGACAACAAAATCCCTTAGTTTCATGCCCCCAACATGGTTTATGCCTTCTGCGGCAACCCTATACTGAGACAGTGACAAATCAACATTCCGGGAGCGCTCAGACACAGCCAGCACAGACGCTGCCGGTATCGCTACTTGCCGGGTTGGCCTTGTTATCCGCCGCCGCCCCGTTCGGCGCAGATACATATCTGGCATCCTTCGTGGAGATTGCACGCGAGTTCTCCACGACCGAGTCGATGGTTCAGCTCACGCTGACAACCTTCATGATTGGCATGGCTGCTGGACAGCTCGTCATTGGCGCCCTTTCCGATAGTTTGGGCCGCAAGAAGCTGCTTCTCATTGCGACTTTGGTGTTCTTGGGATCGTCAATTCTCTGTGCAGTAGCACCGAATATTGGCACGCTTATTGCAATGCGCTTGTTCCAGGGGTTAGCTGGTGGCTCCACAGTTGTTCTGGCTCGTTCTGTAGTACCAGACCCCTTGACGGGCAAGGCATCAGCGAAAGCTTTCTCTACCCTCATGGGTATTTCCTCCATCGCCCCGGCAATCGCTCCCCTTGTGGGCGGTTTTCTAGGCCCCGCATTCGGCTGGCGCAGCGTGTTCTGGTTTCTCGCAGCCATCAACGTCGCCATGGTCGCGATTGTGATCCTGATGGTTCCGGAAACCCTGCCGCCTGAGCGACGCTCCACAGGCGCTCTGTGCAATCTCCTGCCCAATATTGGCAGGCTGCTGCGGCGGCCAGTATTTGTCGGCTACTTGTTGGCTTTCGCTGGTGGCTTCTCGGTGATGTTTTCCTATATCGCTGCGTCACCCTTTATCTTCCAGGAACTGCTGGGGCTCACCCCTACTCAGTTTTCTCTCGTGTTCGCATCCAATGCAGCGATGTTGACATTTGTGTCAATCCTCAACGGTAAGATGATCAACCGGCTTCATCCCCGCAAAGGCATTTTAGTTGCCCTTACGGTCATGCTCGTGACGTCGATAGGCCTGATTATTAATGCCCTCGTCGGGATTACCTTCTTCACTACTTGGCTGTTGCTGTTCATTACGGTACCGATGATGCCGCTAATCTTCGCCAATGCCACGGCACTCGGAATTGAGGAGGTTCGAGATATCGGAATTGGCTCAGGTTCCGGTCTCATGGGCTTCACACAGTTCCTCGCGGCCGCCACGGTTTCCCCGTTGGTGGGGCTTGGTTCCAATCTGCCCCTCTCGATGGCTATTTCGATGTTGACCTGTGCATTGATTGCACTGACCGCGGTGTTGACATTGACGCGCGCCGACCTCCACAAACGCTCACACCGACTTCCATAAGAGCTACGCGCGCGAGAGGACTCCCCGCGTTTCACTTCACTGGTTGAGAATGTGTCCGAATCGGCATTAAATCGATGGTGAGGCCTCGTACCACCCGTAGGCATGGGGCTGACATGGGAGAAAGGTCCTGCCATGACCACGCACATACATCCTCATGAACCACATAAGGCATCTGAGACGGCGAAGCTCAACTGGCTTCGCGCCGGAGTCCTCGGAGCCAACGACGGTATCGTCTCCACTGCTCTAATCTTGCTCAGCGTGATTGCAGCAGGTTCCTCTCGCGAAGCTATTCTGACTGCTGGCGCCGCGGCCGTTATCGCTGGTGCTATCTCGATGGCTCTGGGTGAATACGTTTCGGTTTCAACCCAGCGCGATACCGAGCGAGCACTCATTGCCAAAGAAAAGGCCGAGCTTAAAGACTTTCCAGATGAAGAGCATAAAGAGCTCGTGGGGATTCTCTCTAGCTACGGTATCCCAGAACATATCGCCGAAGATGCTGCCCACGGCATCGCACAAAGCGATCCGCTGGCGGCTCACCTAAAGCTGGAATTGGGCATTGACGGTGAGGAACTTACCAACCCCTGGGCTGCTGCCGGTTCTTCGGCACTGTCGTTCCTGCTCGGCGCCATCCTGCCAATGATTGCGGCACTGATTTTCACCGGCCCCACCTCTGGCGCAATCGCAGTCACCGTTGTCACCATCGTGACTCTGGCCCTGACCGGCTACATCAGCGCCAAGCTCAGCTCCACGCACTCCGGCAAGGCTGCTCTGCGCCTGGTAATTGGTGGTGCGCTCGGTTTGATTGTTTCCTACTTCGTCGGTCTGCTCTTCGGGCAGGCTGTCGGTTAGGACGTCAGATAGGCGGCCGGTTAGCACGCGACGAAGCTCAAAAACTAGTCAACATAGCTGGTCTTCGTCTGGTTCAACCAGGCGTAGACCGCGCCGATTCCCAGGCCACCACCTACGAAGTTGCCCAGCCACACGGCCACCCAGTTAACAGTAATGTGCAGACCATCGAAGCCTGCAGGATGCGGATCAGCGAAAAAGGCCAAGGAAAACAACGAGAAGTTCGCAATCACGTGCTCGAGTCCGAGCCCGACGAACACTGCAATGATCGGCAGAATCACAGCGAACTTCGAAATGATTTCTTTGGCTTGAAGTGCACCTAGGACAGCCATATTGACCACGAAGTTCGCACCCATGGCCTCTACGAAAGCGCCGAAGAACGGCTTGGCCAGCTTCCCCTCAGTCAAGGTGGAAATCAGATGTGTGTCATCGATCCCACCGAGCTTGGCGCTCTGGCTGAGCACCAGCGCCACAATCGCCGCACCGATGAAGTTGTAGAACGTAGCGACGGCCACCATTCGAAAGGCCACTCCCCACGCCATGCGTCCGCGTGCGGCGGACCAGGACACAAACATCATGCTGCCGGTCGCAAGCTCCGCACCGAGCACCACAATGGCGAACAGCCCAAGCCCGAACAGGCACGCAAAAACCAGTCCCCCAGTCCCCGGCGCGACGCCCTCTGCCACTTGTCCAGCGACCGCTGCAAAGGCCGTCCCGAGCGTCAGGTACATACCCGCCAGGACCGCTCGCACGGCAAATCGTCCGTAGTCCTGCGTCAACAGTTCCTGTTTCTTGTCGCCAGCCGTATCCAGCGTTTCGTATAGCGTCACCGCCGAAGCCTTTCCCTGCGTGCCGTTAATTGCAGTTATTCGCATAAAAGAATAACGACAGGCTGACGCGGAATCGCAACCGCTTTACGACGGTCACAGCGCCCTACCCCCCTTAGGCGCTGCAACCAGGAACTGCGATTCACCGTCGAAGAGAGGCAGATTTACTTCTTTTCTCCGGTACCAGCAGGTGCAGCAGCAGTTTCTGACTTCGGCTCATCCTTCATGGTTGAGGCAATGGCCGAGGCACCCATGCCGATGTAAAACGGCCAGCGCAAACGTAGGTTCACACCGAAGATGGCCGGCTCGGTAATACCGAATAGCGCCGACATACCGGAGGCGCCTGCCAACCTCTTGAGCTTCTCGCTCTTGGCCAGGAAGTACACCGCCAGTGCGGCACCACCTTGAGCGATATTGGCCATCGATGCCGTCGCGAAAATGAACGAGCCGCCCTGATCCCACAGCATGTACTCGATTGGAGGGAAGGACTGGTGCAGACCAGTGATGACAATTGGCGAGTAGACCAAGCCGAACAAGAAGCCACCCACAGGTCCCGCGAATTCGTACAGATTCGCCAGACCAATACCCAGCCATTCACCTGCAGTGCGCAGTACTGGACCAATGGCGGCAAAGGTGATGAAACCAGTGATGAGCAACGTCAACAGTGGTGTCAGCATAAAGTCGACAGTGCCCTTGAGACGCTTATGGAAGAACTTCTCAATCGTTGCCAGAATCCATGAGATAACCAGAATCGGCAAGATGAATCCCACCCTCCGGGCCGGAGGGAGCAAGCGCGCGCACCCGATTCTGCGATGGTATACGGCGTCCGTCTGCCTTCAAGTTTCCGGTATAAAAGAGCCACACATCATCGCCATCAACAGCCGCGCCGCCCGAATAACAACCATGCTTGTCATAGGGCATGTCCGGATACAGCGCATCTGGATGATGACGCCACCGCTCGGCTGTCGTGAGCGACGCGGACGCATGCCCCCACCCAGTTCTCTTCGACGCATGTGGAAAGCATGGATCATGCTGGTAGACACATGCAGTGTCTCGCCGTCCACGAAAAGGCCATTCGGGTCATTCAGTCGGCCCTGCGGCGGTGACAGATGGTAATTCGACCGATAGGTCATACCCCTCCCCCCGATATTATTGAAGTCATGGCTATTTGTGTTTGCGGCGAAGGTCTGGTTGACCTCGTTCCGGTATCTCCTGGCAGCCTCAATAACCACGTGCCGGCGCTAGGCGGAGGCCCCTACAACGTCGCGGTTACGGCCTCTCGCCTCGGTGCGGATGTTATTTTCCAGTCCCGCCTGTCCACGGATGGTTTCGGAAATGAGCTGGTCAAGCACTTGGAAAACGAAGGGGTCGACACCTCTTACGTTCAGCGTGGCCCAGAGCCGACCATTCTGGCGGTAACCACCATCCACGACGATCGCTCTGCAACGTACACCTTTTACACCGACGGCACGGCCACCCCGTTGGTGGAGCCGAAGCACATCGATGCGAATATCGCATGCTTCGGCACCCTGTCACTGGCGCTAGAACCAGGTGCCAGCCGGTACGCGGAATTGCTCAAACAGTTCGCGGCCAATGGCACCCTGGTCGCTTTGGATCCAAATATTCGCCCCATTTACGCAACGGATGCACACCGCGAATTCCTCATGAGCTTGCTCCCCTACGTCAATTTGTTGAAGCTCTCGGACGAGGAAGTCGAGTTCCTTGGCGAAGAGGCGCTGACTAAAGTTCCGGCCGCCGTCATCACCCGAGGTGGCGATGGGCTCACTTTGCTTGCCGACGGAAACCGCATCGATGTCCCAGCCGTCAACGCGAATGTCGTTGACACCATCGGTGCTGGGGACACAATTATGGGCGCGCTGTTGGCACAGTTCGACAAGCGTGGCCTAACAGTCGCTGACCTGACTTCCGTATCACCAGATCAGTGGCGCGAGATTCTGCACTATGCGACCGCCGCGGCTGCCATTACTGTCTCCCGTAAGGGAGCTCAGCCGCCGACGAAAACCGAAGTCGAGGAACTGCTGGCCAAGGATTCCTAGGCGGCACTACTTAGTCCGCTCTATTTAGCTCGCTCAAGCACTGCAACCAGGAACTGAGACTCATCGTCAAAGGGACGAAGATCCCACGTGGAATAACGCTGAATCACGGTGAGCCCAGCCTTCTGCGCAGTGGTTTCAAAATCGGCAAAGTCCCAACCACGGCCAGCGCCGAAGCCGATAATGGCACGACCGTTCTCCGGATTCAGCATCTTCGCGAAGCCCTGCAGTACCTTCGCGCGGTCTTCTGGCGCTACGAAAGTGAGCACATTGCCGGGGCAAATGATGACGTCGAAGGCGGATGCCGTGTCATCGTGGGGTGTGTTCTCCAGCCCGTCGTCAAGCACATGCGGCAATTGCGCCAAGTCCCCTACCAACCACGTCGCATCCGGGAACTGTCGCTTTGCCTCGTCGATGAGATAGGGGTCGACGTCGACACCGACGACTCGATGACTAGCCTTCGCCAGGTAACCGCCGACGCGCCCCTGCCCACAGCCGGCATCCAGGATTCGAGCGTGGCGTGGCGCCATTGCATCCACCAACCGCGCCTCGCCGTCAATATCGCGGCCCTCGCGCACGAATCCCCGCCAGCGGTTGGCGTAGCGGCGGGAATGCTGCGGATCGGCGGCGATAATTTCTTTCCAAGTGCGGTGATTATGGTTGCCATTGTTCATGGCCACCATTATGGCGCGGTTGGTCTCTTTTCTATACCGCCGACGTCCCCTGCGCGACGGGACTAGATTCCCAAAACCGACTTAGCAATCAGGAAGTAGATGATCAGGCCGGAGGCATCAACAAGCGTGGTAATGAACGGGTTAGCGAAGACCGCCGGGTCAATACCGAACTTCTTACCAATCAGCGGCATAATGCCGCCGACAGTTGCCGCGAGAGTACAAATACCCAGCAGCGTCAGACCAATCACTAGGCCGATGTCCCAGCCGTAAACCAAGCCAGCCAATAGCAGGCCGAGAGTACCAAGCAATAAACCGAGGAAGGCACCGACTCTCACCTCGCGGAGAATGACTTTGAATATATCGCGGGGTTGGACATCCCCCAGCGCCAACGCACGCGTAATCGTGGTTGCTGCCTGGTTACCGGTATTGCCACCTGTACCGATCAGCAGCGGCACAAATACCGAGAGAACCACCATCTGAGAAAGAGTCTCTTCGAAAGTTTCCAGGACTTGCACGGTCAATGTTGCACCGATAGCAAGCACGAGCAGCCACACCACACGAGAGCGAACAATCTCGAAAATGGGCGTCGCGAGATAGGGCAAGCGCAGAGGCTCAGAACCGGAAATACGAGCTTGGTCCTCGGAGTCTGCCTCTTCCAGAATCCGGAGGGCGTCGTCCACCGTGAGCAGACCGATAACACGCCGCTCGCTGTCGACAATCGGCAGAGCTAGGCGCTTACGATCAGCGCACATGCGGGCTACCTTCTCTTCGAGTTCGGTAGCTTCTGCGTAATCAGCCTTCCGCAAGATAGCCGCAACATGGATATCACTGCTGGCGCGCATCAGTTCACGAAGGCTAACCACGCCCACCAGCCGACGGTTCCGGTTCGACACCGGCAGCGTGTAGATGGATTCGGCATCATCCAGATGCTTGTAGACGGTCTCCAGAGCCTCCCCCACCGTCATATCGTCGTGAAGCGACACCAGCTCCGGGCTCATCCGACGCCCAATGGAACCGTCGGGGTAGCCGAGGACGATGTTGGTTAGCTCTCGCTCATCATCCGGCAGATCGGCAAGCAGTTTTGCAGCGACAGACGCAGGAAGCTCGTCGAGCAGCTCTGCTCGATCGTCCGGTTCCATCTCCGCGAAAACTGCGGTGACTTCAGGATCACGGAGGCTGTCAATCAGGTGCGCCTGCAGAGCCGAGTTCAGCTCATCGAAGGTTTCAACCGCCGTGTCTTTCGGCAGTGTGCGGTAGAACAGCGCACGTTCCCCATGGCTGAGGCGGCGCATCTTTCGAGCGGCAGCCTTGGGTTCAATATCAGTTAAGAGCCGCGACAGCGTAGCCACGTCATGTGAGCGAAGCGCGGACTCAAGATCTCGATCATCAATCCTGGTCACGTCAGTAGTCACCGAACTTCTCCCCTCACAAAGCACAAATCCTGGCCAATGCTATCAGAGATAAAAACCCATCAAACCTGGACTGAGCGGACTAGAAATACAAAGGAACATGGCTTTCTAAAAAAACAAAACCCCTCCACAGAAAACACTTTCGTGTTTCCCGCGGCGGGGTTCTCGTCGTAAAGCCCGAGCTGATTGCTCAGCTGACGGGTCTTACTTAGCCTTCTCGATGATCTCGATCAGGCGGTAGTGCTTGTCCTTGGAGAGCGGACGGCACTCTTCGATGCGGACGCGGTCGCCCACGCCAGCCTCTTCGTTCTCGTCGTGCGCCTTGACCTTAGAGTTCGTGCGCATGATCTTGCCGTACAGGGCGTGCTGCTTGCGGTCCTCGAGCTCGACGACGATGGTCTTCTGCATCTTGTCGGACACGACGTAACCGGTGCGCACCTTGCGTGCGCCAGCCTCGGTGGTGTTCATGTTTTCCTCACTCATGCTGCATCACCATCGGTTGGTGCAGCAGACAGGCCGAGCTCGCGCTCACGCATAACGGTGTAAATGCGAGCAATATCCTTGCGGACAGTGCGGAGACGGCGGTTGTTGGTCAGCTGACCGGTAGCGCTCTGGAAACGGAGGTTGAACAGCTCCTCCTTAGACTCCTTGAGCTTGGCAACCAGGTCATCGTTATCCAGCGAGCGAAGCTCGTGGGCGGGAATGCCGTTCGACATCAGTACTGATCCTCCTTCCGAACGATTCGGGTCTTAATCGGCAGCTTAGCGCCTGCGCGCTTCAGTGCCTCGACAGCAGTTG
Organism: Corynebacterium sp. 401_CJEI; assembly: GCF_001076435.1. Lineage (NCBI taxonomy): Bacteria > Bacillati > Actinomycetota > Actinomycetes > Mycobacteriales > Corynebacteriaceae > Corynebacterium > Corynebacterium sp. 401_CJEI. Next base: position 27,887 of record NZ_JVIP01000018.1, on the reverse strand, counting down.
CCTCGTCCGGGTAGGACATCTCGAACATGATGCGACCCGGCTTGACGTTTGCAACCCACTTCTCGACCGGGCCCTTACCGGAACCCATACGAACACCCAGTGGCTTCTGGGTCAGCGGACGGTCCGGGAAAATCTGGATCCAGACCTTACCACCACGCTTGACGTGGCGGTTGATAGCAATACGCGCTGCCTCAATCTGACGGTTGGTGATGTAGGCCGGCTCGAGAGCCTGGAGACCGTAGTCACCGAAAGTCACCTTGTTGCCGCCCTTGGACATACCAGAACGGGTCGGGCGGTGCTGGCGACGGAACTTAACGCGCTTCGGGATGAGCATGAATTAGCCCTCCTTCTTCTCAGATGCACGCTGACGACGCTTGCCACCACGACGCGGACGGTCGTTGCCGCGACGCTGGCGGTCGTTGCCGGCGTTGATCTCGGACTCGCGACGGCCACCGATCACGTCACCCTTGTAGATCCACACCTTGACGCCAATGCGGCCGAAGGTGGTGTGAGCCTCGTGGGTGCCGTAGTCGATTTCCGCACGCAGGGTGTGCAGCGGAACGCGACCCTCGTGGTAGCGCTCGGTGCGGCCCATCTCGGCACCGCCGAGACGACCGGAGCAGACAACCTTGATGCCCTTGACGTGCGGCTGACGCATTGCAGACTGGATAGCCTTGCGCATTGCACGACGGAAAGCGACACGGTTGGCGAGCTGCTCAGCGATGGACTGAGCAACCAGCTTCGCATCCGCGTCAATGTTCTTGACCTCGAGGATGTTCAGCTGAACCTGCTTGCCGGTGAGCTTCTCGAGCTGGCCGCGGATGCGGTCAGCCTCGGAGCCACGACGACCGATAACAATGCCCGGGCGTGCGGTGTGGATGTCCACACGCACGCGGTCACGGGTGCGCTCGATAACGACATCGGAGATGCCGGCGCGCTCAAGACCGGTGGACAGCAGATCGCGGATCTTGATGTCCTCGGCCAGGTAGTCAGCGTACTGCTTGTCGGCGTACCAGCGGGACTTCCAGTCGCTGGAAATACCGAGGCGAAGACCGTGTGGATGGATCTTCTGTCCCACTATCGGTCACCTTCCTTCTGGCTCTCGACGACCACGGTGATGTGGCTGGTGCGCTTGCGGACGTGGAAAGCACGGCCCTGCGCACGCGGGCGGAAGCGCTTCATGGTCGGTCCCTCGTTGGCGTAAGCCTCGGAGATGACCAGAGTACGACGGTCCAGGCCGAAGTTGTTCTCAGCGTTTGCAGCTGCAGACGCAACAACCTTGGCAACCGGATCAGCAGCACCCTGCGGAGCGTACTCCAGGATGTTCAGTGCCTCGTCGACGGACTTACCGCGAACGGTGTCCAGGACGCGACGTGCCTTCATCGGAGTAACGCGGACGAAGCGCGCAGTTGCGCGTGCAGAAGTAATGTCGTTGCTCATGGCTTATCGACGTCCCTTCTTGTCATCCTTGACGTGACCCTTGAAGGTCTTGGTCGGGGCGAATTCGCCCAGCTTGTGGCCGACCATAGAGTCATCCACGAACACCGGCACGTGCTTGCGACCGTCGTGAACGGCGAAGGTGTGGCCGATGAAATCGGGGAGAATCGTGGAGCGGCGAGACCAGGTCTTGATGACCTGCTTGGTGCCCTTCTCGTTCTGTGCATCGACCTTCGCGAGGAGGTGCTCATCGACGAACGGGCCCTTCTTAAGGCTGCGTGGCATTCTCAGTTCCCTCCTTAGCGCTTCTTATTCTTGTTGGTACGACGGCGACGAACGATCAGCTGGTCGCTCGGACGGTTCGGCTTACGGGTGCGGCCTTCCTTCTGGCCCCACGGGGAAACCGGGTGGCGACCACCGGAGGTCTTACCCTCACCACCACCGTGCGGGTGGTCGACCGGGTTCATGACAACACCGCGGACAGTCGGGCGCCAGCCCTTCCAGCGCATACGGCCGGCCTTGCCCCAACGGATATTGATCTGATCCTGGTTTCCGACCTCACCGACGGTTGCACGGCAACGTGCGTCGACGCGACGGATCTCAGAGGACGGCATACGCAGAACTGCGTACTTGCCTTCCTTACCGAGAAGCTGAATAGAAGCACCAGCAGAACGTGCCAGCTGTGCGCCAGCACCCGGCTTGAGCTCCACGCAGTGAATGGTGGAACCGGTCGGGATGTTGCGCAGCGGCAGGTTGTTACCCACCTTGATGTCGGCGTTTGCGCCGGACTCAACGATGGCGCCCTGCTTCAGGTTCTTCGGAGCGATGATGTAGCGCTTCTCACCGTCTGCGTAGTGCAGCAGTGCGATGTTGGCGGTACGGTTCGGGTCGTACTCGATGTGAGCGACCTTTGCCGGAATGCCGTCCTTGTCATTACGACGGAAGTCGATGACACGGTACTGGCGCTTGTGTCCGCCACCCTTGTGGCGAGTGGTGATGTGACCGTGAACGTTACGGCCACCGGTCTTCGACAGCGGGCGCAGCAGAGACTTCTCAGGAGTCGAGCGAGTAATCTCGCTGAACTCGGAGACGGAGCTCTGGCGGCGACCCGGCGTAGTCGGCTTGTACTTACGAATAGCCATACTTTTGCTCTTCCTTAACTTCCTCGTCGGCTAGCGGCTAAGCTGCCGAACCGCCGAAGATGTCGATGGGATCGCTGCCGGCCGCGAGAGTCACGTAGGCGCGCTTGGTGTTCTTGCGCTTGCCGTAGCCGGTGCGGGAACGCTTGCGCTTGCCCTCACGGTTGAGGGTGTTGACGGAAGCGACCTTGGCACCGAAAATCTCCTGGACCGCGATCTTGATCTGGGTCTTGTTAGCGTCGGTGTGGACCAGGAACGTGTAAACGCCCTGCTCCATGAGTCCGTAGGACTTCTCAGACACTACCGGTGCAACAATGATGTCGCGGGGATCTGCGATGGTAGCCATTACTTCTCCTCCTTACCGGCGGTGCGAGTGATGAAGTCATTGAGTGCCTGAACGGCGAAAATGACGTCATCGGCCTTCAGAACGTCGTAGGTGTTCAGCTGATCCTCAGACAGGATGTGGACACCTGGCAGGTTACGAACCGACTTCCACGAGTTGACGTCCTCGCGCGGCAGAACGACGAGCACGTTGCGGCGCTCAGTCAGACGCTCGACGAAAGTACGAGCTGCCTTGGTGGACGGGGTCTGGCCTGGGACCAGTTCCTCGACAACGTGGATGCGGTCGTGGCGAGCACGGTCAGAGAGTGCGCCGCGCAGAGCAGCTGCAATCATCTTCTTCGGGGTGCGCTGGCTGTAGTCGCGCGGCACCGGGCCGTGGACAATGCCACCGCCGGTCCAGTGCGGAGCACGGATCGAACCCTGACGAGCGCGACCGGTACCTTTCTGGCGCCACGGCTTGCGGCCACCGCCGCGAACCTCACCGCGGGTCTTGACCTTGTGGGTGCCCTGGCGAGCTGCTGCACGCTGTGCGACAACAACCTGGTGCATCAGGGCGATGGACACCTCCGCGTCGAACACGGAAGCAGGAAGCTCAACCGAACCGTTCACGCCGCCTTCAGCGGTGTGTACGTCTAGCTTGAGGTTGGTCATGCGTGAGCACCACCCTTCGTGGCAGTCTTAACAACCAGCAGGCCGCCGCGTGCACCCGGAACTGCGCCCTTGATGAGCAGCAGGTTCGCGTCAGCGTCAACCTTCTGGATCTTCAGGTTCTGGGTCGTGACCCGGTCGTTACCCATGCGGCCTGCCATGCGCTTGCCCTTGAAGACGCGTCCTGGCGTGGCGCAAGCGCCAATGCCACCAACACGACGGTGAGCAGCCTGGTTACCGTGAGCAGCACCCTGGCCAGCAAAGCCGTGGCGCTTCATACCACCGGCGAAGCCGTGGCCCTTAGAGGTACCAGTGACGTCGACGTACTCAATTTCGCCGAAGATGTCGACACCAACGGACTGGCCGACCTCGTAAGAGGAAGCGTCCGGGGTGCGAATCTCAACGCTGTGGCGACGCGGGGTCACACCGGCCTTCTTGAAGTGGCCGGCCTCCGGCTTGTTGACCTTACGCGGGTCAATTTCGCCGTATGCAATCTGGACGGCGTCGTAGCCGTCGGTTTCCTTAGTGCGCACCTGAGTCACTACGCACGGCCCAGCCTCAACGACGGTAACCGGAACAACGCGGTTCTCCTCGTCGAAGATCTGAGTCATACCGAGCTTCGTGCCCAGGATGCCCTTGATCTCGTTTTCACTCATTTATCTTGTCTCCGCTACCAAAAGTCCAGGATCACTGAATGTTCACATCGACACTTGCCGGAAGGTCAATGCGCATAAGTGCATCGACGGTCTTCGGCGTTGGATCGAGAATGTCGATCAGACGCTTGTGAGTGCGCATCTCGAAGTGCTCGCGCGAGTCCTTGTACTTGTGCGGCGAACGGATAACGCAGTAAACGTTCTTTTCGGTTGGCAACGGCACCGGGCCAACGACGCGTGCACCCGTACGGGTAACGGTCTCCACGATCTTTCGCGCAGAAGCGTCGATAGCCTCGTGGTCGTAGGCCTTGAGCCTGATGCGGATCTTCTGTCCGGCCACGCTTGTCCTCTCCTCGGTCGGCGCGCCCCAATTAAAGGGGCGTCGACCCTGTCAATGTTTCTCGACGCCGTCAGCAACTATGGCCAGCGCCAGAAATCAAAACTGGGTTGTGCATTACTTCAAAGCGATTTCGTCTTCGATCGTCATGGCAAATTAACTTTTGGCCATGACCCGAGCGGACGAATAACGCCTTGCACTCAAATCCCAGTGGAAAACAAGTCCCCCTCGTGGGGCTCTTCATTTGCCTACTGCCGCTGTTAATTTGCCATGCCACCTCCGACCCCCGCGGTCGGGCGTGTCGCCCATTTTCTCCGTGAGGCACGATCAGGAAGAAACTTCCCTACGTGGTCATGCTCGCCTTACCATAGGCGCTATGTCCAATTTCGTACTGGTTCCCAACTGGGCCTGATACAACAATTGGCGCGAACGCCTTTGTTAAAGCAACCTCCGTATTAAAGCACGTCCGGGCTACGAATGTAAAATCACGATTCCAAAGTGCAACGTACATCACACCCATTACGGCACAGTCTGCTTGACGACGGCTATTGCGCCGCCCCCCACCCCGTCTAGTGTCGGCTATGTACAGATACAAAAATCCCGACTCCCGCTTACGCGGAGTCGGGATTCTTCTAAGACTTAAGTTAAAGCATTTCCCCTATGGGGAGAAACCTTACTTAACGATCTTGGTAACGCGGCCAGCGCCGACGGTGCGGCCACCCTCGCGGATAGCGAAGCGCAGGCCCTCGTCCATTGCGACCGGCTGGATCAGCTTGACAGACATGTCAACGTTGTCGCCCGGCATGACCATCTCGACACCTTCCGGCAGGGAAACGACGCCGGTGACGTCGGTGGTGCGGAAGTAGAACTGCGGACGGTAGTTGTCGAAGAACGGGGTGTGACGGCCGCCCTCATCCTTGGACAGGATGTAGACGGAACCCTCGAACTCGGTGTGCGGGGTGTAAGCGCCCGGCTTAGCAACGATCTGACCGCGCTCGATGTCCTCACGCTTGGTACCGCGGAGCAGCAGACCACAGTTGTCGCCAGCCTCAGCGGAATCCAGCAGCTTGCGGAACATCTCGATACCGGTAACGGTGGTCTTCTGGGACTTCTCCTTGATGCCCAGAATCTCGACCTCGTCGTTAACGTTCAGAACGCCGCGCTCAACACGACCGGTAGCAACGGTGCCGCGACCGGTAATGGTGAAGATGTCCTCAATCGGCATCAGGAACGGCTTGTCGGTCTCGCGAACCGGATCCGGGATGTTCTCGTCGCAAGCTTCCATCAGCTCGACGATGGAGTTGACCCACTTCTCTTCGCCCTCAAGAGCCTTCAGAGCGGAGATGTGGACGATCGGAGCTTCCTCGTCGTAGTCCTGCTCAGCCAGCAGCTCGCGGACCTCCATCTCGACGAGCTCGATGATCTCTTCGTCGTCGACCATGTCGCACTTGTTCAGCGCAACGAGGATGTACGGAACGCCAACCTGGCGAGCCAGCAGAACGTGCTCGCGAGTCTGCGGCATCGGGCCGTCAGTAGCAGCGACAACCAGGATTGCGCCGTCCATCTGAGCAGCACCGGTAATCATGTTCTTGATGTAGTCGGCGTGGCCCGGGGCATCGACGTGAGCGTAGTGGCGCTTCTCCGTCTGGTACTCAACGTGGGAAACGTTGATGGTAATGCCACGTTCCTTCTCTTCCGGTGCCTTATCGATGGCATCGTAAGCGAACGACTCGTTCAGGTCCGGGAACTTGTCAGCCAGAACCTTGGTGATAGCGGCGGTAGTGGTGGTCTTACCGTGGTCAACGTGACCAATGGTACCGATGTTGACGTGCGGCTTCGTACGCTCGAACTTCGCCTTTGCCACTTTTAGTCCTCCTGGAGGTCTAGGTGGCCACGACTCTCGCAGCCACAATTTTGTGGTCACTCAATCCGCCTTCACAACATCAGAAGCCTTCAAGCTGTTCGCTTACGACTTCGGAACGTGCGCGCGCAAAAGAGCACTATTCTTTCACTGTGCCAGTTACTCGATACTAGGGCAGGATACTGGAGTTTTCCAAACCAGACCAACCCCCTAGTTAAGGGTGGGTAACGGCCAGCAACTCACATCGTCATTTACCTGCATAAATGCTAGATATTTGAGTTGCGATTTAAAATCGCCCAACGATATGAATTGCGAGCAGCTACCCCCTAGAGCTTGCCTGTGCTAACACACGCCAACAGTCTGACGATGTCTTAGCACAGTCAAAGCTAGAGGGAATCTACTAAAGCTGCAGACCCTCGCACTGCGTTCCCTAAAAAGAGCGACACTGCAGTGCGTGCAGGGATGGGGTCAGCTCTGATTGAGTGCCCCACCCTGCCGGCGCGATTTAAGCGCCGGTACGAGCTGCAATGATCTCCTCGGCCACGGAGGACGGAACCTCAGCGTAGGAGTCGAAGATCATGGTGTAGTTAGCGCGACCCTGGGTCTTGGAGCGCAGGTCACCAACGTAGCCGAACATCTCGGACAGCGGAACCAGAGCCTTGACAGCCTTGACGCCGGTGCGGTCTTCCATGGAGTTGACCTGGCCACGACGGGAGTTGATGTCGCCGATAACTTCGCCCATGTACTCTTCCGGAGTAATGACCTCAACGGCCATCATCGGCTCGAGCAGGACCGGCTTAGCCTTCTGAACAGCTTCCTTCATAGCCTGCTGACCAGCGATCTTGAAGGCCATTTCAGAGGAGTCAACTTCGTGGTAAGCACCATCGAGCAGGGTTGCCTTGATGTTCACCAGCGGGTAGCCAGCGAGGGTACCGTACTGCATTGCGTCCTGAATACCAGCGTCGACAGACGGGATGTATTCCTTCGGAACACGACCACCAGTGACCTCGTTGACAAACTTGTAAGTGGTGGACTCGCCCTCTTCCACCTCGTCAGTAGCCGGAGCGTACGGCTCCAGAGCAATAATGACGCGGGCGAACTGACCCGAACCACCGGTCTGCTTCTTGTGGGTGTACTCGAACTTCTCGACCGGCTTGCGGATGGTCTCGCGGTAAGCAACCTGCGGGTTACCGATGTTTGCTTCAACCTTGAACTCGCGCTTCATGCGGTCAACCAGGACGTCGAGATGGAGCTCGCCCATACCGCCGATAACGGTCTGGCCGGTTTCCTCATCCAGGTGAACAGTGAAGGTCGGATCCTCTTCAGCCAGACGCTGAATAGCGGTACTCAGCTTCTCCTGGTCGGCCTTGGACTTGGGCTCAATAGCAACGTCGATAACCGGATCCGGGAAGGACATGGACTCCAGAACAATCGGAGCATCCTGTGCACACAGGGTGTCACCGGTGGTGGTGTCCTTCAGACCAATGAAGGCGTAGATGTTACCTGCCACTGCCTCGTCAACAGGGTTCTCCTTGTTGGCGTGCATCTGGAACAGCTTACCGACGCGCTCCTTCTTGTCCTTGGTGGCGTTCAGGACCTGCTGACCAGGCTCCACGCGACCGGAGTAAACGCGGACGAAGGTCAGCTTGCCGAAGAACGGGTGAGCAGCAATCTTGAATGCGAGAGCGGAGAACGGCTCATCCTTAGACGGCTTACGGACCATTTCGACGTCCTCGTCGCCCATCTGGTGGCCGTGAACTTCACCGATGTCCAGCGGATTCGGCAGGAAGTCAATGACAGCGTCGAGCAGCGGCTCAACACCCTTGTTCTTGTAGGCGGTACCACAGTAGACCGGGTAGACCTCAGAGTTCAGGACCATCTTGCGGATGGCACCCTTGATCTCGTCCATGGTCAGCTCTTCGCCACCGAAGTACTTCTCCATGAGCTCCTCGTCGGACTCAGCGACGGTCTCAATGAGCTTCTCACGGTACTCGTTAGCCTTGTCGACCATGTCCGCCGGAATCTCCTCGACCTGCGCAGGAGTACCGATCTCAACCTTGCCCGGCCACATGAGGGCCTTCATCTCCAGCAGGTCAACAACGCCGTCGAAGTCATCCTCAGCGCCAATCGGCAGCTGCATAACCAACGGCTTAGCACCGAGGCGGTCAACGATGGTGCCAACGGTGTAGTAGAAGTCAGCGCCCAGCTTGTCCATCTTGTTGACGAAGCAAATACGCGGGACATCGTACTTCTGAGCCTGACGCCAAACCTGCTCAGACTGCGGCTCGACACCTTCCTTACCGTCGAAGACTGCGACGGCACCGTCGAGCACACGCAGGGAACGCTCAACCTCAACGGTGAAGTCGACGTGGCCCGGGGTATCGATGATGTTGATCTGGTTGTCGTTCCAGAAACAGGTCACAGCAGCGGAGGTAATGGTAATACCGCGCTCCTTCTCCTGCTCCATCCAGTCGGTTGTGGACGCACCATCGTGAGTCTCGCCGACCTTGCGGTTAATACCCGTGTAGTACAGGATGCGCTCGGTCGTAGTCGTCTTACCAGCATCGATGTGCGCCATGATGCCGATGTTGCGGACCTTGTGGAGGTCCTTCTTTACGGGAAGTGCACCTTCAGCCACTTGATTCCCCACTCGTTTCAAATCGGTTTGGCGGTGAGACTCAATCACGGGATTGCAATTGGCCGTCAAATCCGCCGTCGGTCGGGTTTGCTTTATCTATAATGCCACCGTCTTGGCGCGAAGTCGCGCCGTGACGTACACCTATTGCGTAAATTCTACGCAAGACATCGGGTGTAAGCGCCGGGCTGGCCCCTATTGAGTGACCCTTAAAGATCTGTGGACCTCGACCGACGCGCGCCGTTGACATACCGGCAGCTGCTTTACGACGGTGACCACTCGCGGCCTCCGTCGATAAGCGATTACCAGCGGTAGTGAGCGAATGCGCGGTTAGCTTCCGCCATCTTGTGAGTGTCCTCACGACGCTTGACGGATGCACCCAGGCCGTTGGATGCATCGAGGATCTCGTTAGCGAGACGCTCGGTCATGGTGTTCTCACGTCGCTGACGGGAGAACATCAGCAGCCAGCGCAGTGCCAGCGTGGTGCCGCGGCCCGGGCGAACCTCGACCGGGACCTGGTAGGTGGCGCCACCAACACGGCGGGAACGAACCTCAAGAGCCGGCTTGACGTTCTCGATTGCGCGCTTCAGAGTCAGCACCGGATCAGTACCGGTCTTCTCTTCGCACATCTCAAGTGCACCGTAGACGATGCGCTCTGCAGTCGACTTCTTACCGTCGATCAGAACCTTGTTGACCAGCTGCGACACCAGAGGGGAGCCGTAGACCGGGTCGTTGACGACAGGACGCTTCTGTACTGGGCCCTTACGTGGCATGGCTTACTTCTCCTTCTTTGCGCCGTAGCGGGAACGAGCCTGCTTGCGGTCCTTGACGCCCTGGGTGTCAAGGGAACCACGGACGATCTTGTAGCGGACACCCGGGAGGTCCTTAACACGACCACCGCGAACGAGCACCATGGAGTGCTCCTGCAGGTTGTGGCCCTCACCCGGAATGTAAGCCGAAACCTCGACACCGGAGGTCAGGCGAACACGAGCGACCTTACGAAGAGCCGAGTTCGGCTTCTTCGGGGTGGTGGTGTAAACACGGGTGCAAACGCCGCGGCGCTGAGGGGAACCCTTCAGAGCTGCGGTTGCAACCTTAGCCTTCTTGTCATGGCGGCCCTTGCGGACCAGCTGCTGAATAGTGGGCATGAAGCCTCTTTCTGTTTTCAATCCTCGCTGGACATTCTCACGACCGATGCCAACCGCAGCGGAGTAACCACCTTCCGTGTGAATGCATCACAAGAAAAGTTATTACTCATCCAGTGGTGAGCCCATCGGTTGAACGCAAGAAATGGAGGGATTTTGAACGTGCGAAACCCAGTCAGCCGCTCTCGCTGGCCTACTGGGTAATGTCTCAAGTTCCCAATTCTTTTCTGGGATCGTTGTATAACAGTACGCGAGCTGCGGGTTTAGTCCAAACACCCTGGTAATGGCCTATAAATTTCAAGCACTTTGAGCGCTTGTGGGCTTGGTGATCAAATTTTTGGGTGTTCAGCACGGCGCGCCTCGCCCCAAAAGACGCAGACGTTACTATGCCGGTTTGAATCGATAACTCGGCCAATTCTGCCGTCCGTTCGGTTTGCCCATAGTACTGTCCTGCATCAGCGCTGGAGAAACTTAATCGCCATGTTCACCACAGGCGAATGCCTTCTTCATTGCCAGCAGTGTACTGGCAGCGTATAGGTGGGGACATGTCTAAGAAGGTTATTGTCATTGGCGGCCACGGCAAGGTGGCCCAAATCGCTACTCCCCTACTTATCGACGATGGCTACGAGGTCACGTCTGTTATTCGCAACCCCGACCAGGTTCCGGATATCGAGGCTCTCGGCGCCACACCAGCCGTTTACGACATCGCCAGTCTCTCAACCGAACAGTTTGCGGACCTTCTCAGCGGGCACGACGCTGTGATTTGGTCCGCCGGCGCTGGTGGAGGTTCACCAGAACGGACGTACGCGATCGACCGCGACGCAGCTATTACTTCGATTGCCGCAGCCGAGCAGGCTGGCGTTAAGCGCTACGTGATGGTCTCTTACTTTGGTGCGGGCCACGACCATGGCGTTCCAGAGGATCACAGCTTCTTTGCCTATGCCGAGTCCAAGGCTGCAGCCGACGAAGCGCTGCGCGCTTCAAACCTGGAATGGACCATTCTCGGCCCGAGTGCGCTCACGCTCAACGAGGGCCAGGATTCCATCGACACCACGGCGGACAAGGCAGGCGAGGTCGCTCGTGCGACCGTTGCCAATGTCATCGCGCAGACCGTGTTCAACGAGGCTACCGTTGGTCGCATGATTAACTTCAACGAGGGCAACACCCCGATTGCAGAGGCTCTCAAGATGTAGAGGAAGGAGGCCGGGACGGACCCCTAGCCCTCCCTCCCTCCCCTGCCTCTGCCTCTGTTCCTATCGCCTTTCTTCAGTCTCCAGCCGAGTTTTCCAGTTGGGTTTCCTCGACAAAGAAAAATCCTCCGGCACGACCGTGACGAACTAGCAATCCGCTAGTAAGCCACAACTGTGCCGGAGGATTTTTCCGGTTGCCACCTAACAGGTAGAGCACGAAGCCCCAACTGTTAGGCGAGGTGCTTTGCCAGACAGTGACCGAGGGAATTCTCCCGCTCCCCCCCCCAGCCACTGCCGCAAAGCTATTGGTTTTTACTCGAAGGTTCCGATGTCATCCAGCGGAACTGCGGAACCGACCTGGTCGATGCCGTAGGTGTCCTCGGCGCCGTAGAAGCCCTCACCGAAGGAAGCGAACGGAGCGGCTGCCTGGCGGGCAGCTTCCTCAGTCGGCTCAACCGTGATGTTGCGGTAGCGCGAGATACCCGTACCAGCCGGAATCAGCTTACCGATGATCACGTTCTCCTTCAGGCCGATGAGCTTATCCGAGCGCTTGTTGATAGCGGCGTCGGTAAGCACGCGTGTCGTCTCCTGGAAGGAGGCGGCGGACAGCCAGGACTCGGTGGCCAGCGATGCCTTGGTAATACCCATCAGCACGCGACGGCCCTCGATGACGCTGCCACCGGAGGCGACAATCTCGCGGTTCTTAGCCATGACCGTGGAGCGCTCGACCAGTGCACCTGGCAGCAGGTCGGAGTCACCTGGCTTAGACACAATCACGCGGCGCAGCATCTGGCTGACGATAACCTCGATGTGCTTGTCGTGAATGGCCACACCCTGATCACGGTAGACCGACTGGACTTCCTCGATGAGGTGGCGCTGGACGCCTCGGCGGCCCAGAACCTCGAGGACCTCGTGCGGATCGGCAGCGCCCTTGAGCAGCTGCTGACCCTTGACCACGTGGTCACCATCGCGGATGGCGCGACGACGGCCATCGACGGTGATCTCAGCCAGGCCCTGACGCTTGGACAGCTTGTCGTATACGACCTCGTCCTCGCTGTTGGCATCCGGGATGAGGGTGAGCGTGTAGAAGTGCTCGTCCTCCTCCAGGCGCACGCGACCGTTTTCGCGGACCAGCGGAGCCTTGTTCTTCGGCACGCGGGCCTCAAACAGCTCCTGGACACGCGGCAGACCACCGGTAATGTCGCCACCGACACCACCCTGGTGGAACGTACGCATGGTCAGCTGGGTACCCGGCTCACCAATGGACTGCGCAGCAACAATACCGACAGCCTCTCCGATGTCGACCAGCTTGCCGGTTGCCATCGAGCGACCGTAGCACTTGGCACAGACACCGGTTGCGGTGGAACAGGCCAGAACCGAGCGGACCTTGACTTCCTTGACACCGTGGCTGAGAGCCAGGGTGATGTGGTCGTCGTTCAGGTCGGTGTCAGCCGAGATAAGGACATTGCCCTCAGCGTCGGTGACATCGGCTGCCAGCACACGAGCAATCGCGGCAGTCTCGACGTACTTCGCACGACGAATCTCGCCGGTCGGGTTACCGGCTGCGTCCAGAACATCCTCGCCGATCTCGACAATGACACCATCGTGGGTGCCACAGTCCTCTTCGCGAACGATGACGTCCTGCGCAACGTCGACCAGACGACGGGTCAGGTAACCCGAGTCAGCGGTACGAAGCGCGGTATCGGCCAGACCCTTACGGGAACCGTGCGAGTTGTTGAAGTACTCGAGAACCGACAGGCCTTCGCGGAAGGAGGTCTTAATCGGACGGGTGATGTATTCACCACGCGGGTTCGTAACCATGCCCTTCATGCCGGCCAGCGAGTGAATCTGGCCCATGTTACCGGCAGCACCCGACTTCACGATCATCGGAATCGGATTGTCATCCGGGTACAGAGCCTCGACCTTTTCACCGACCTCAGCCGTCGCGGCCTTCCACAGGTTAACCAGCGACTCGTGACGCTCAGCAGCCGAGAGCTTACCGCGGCGGAACTTCTTCTCCACCGTGGCGGCCTTCTCTTCGTAGCCGTTCAGGATCTCCCGCTTGTTCGGGAGAACCAGCACGTCAGACATAGCAATGGTGACACCAGAACGGGTAGCCCAGTAGAAACCAGCATCCTTGAGCTTGTCGACGGTCTGAGCGACCGTGATCATCGGGTACTTGGCAGCCAAGTCGTTGATGATCGCAGCCTGCGGCTTCTTAGCCATAACGCCTTCGACGTATGGGTAGTTCCACGGCAGCAGGTCGTTGAACATAACGCGACCCAGCGTGGTCGAAGCCAGCCAGGTATCGCCCTTGTTCCAACCGTCTGGGAACTGCTCGGCCTCAATCTCGGCCGGCGGACGCAGGTGGCTGATGCGAACCTTAATCGGGCTCTGCAGGCCAATTGCACCGCGGTCGTAAGCCATGATGGCCTCGGCCGGGCTGGTGTAAATACCCTGCTCCGGTGCGTCCTCGGTGGCATCCTGGTGGCCACCCGGCAGCTCCGGCTTCTCCAGCGTCAGGAAGTACAGGCCAGTGACCATATCCAGACGCGGCATAGCCAGCGGCTTACCGGAAGCCGGTGACAGAATGTTGTTCGAGGACAGCATCAGGACACGAGCCTCGGCCTGTGCTTCAGCGGACAGCGGCAGGTGGACTGCCATCTGGTCACCGTCGAAGTCAGCATTGAAAGCTTCACATGCCAGTGGGTGCAGCTGAATTGCCTTACCCTCAACCAGGACCGGCTCGAACGCCTGAATACCCAGGCGGTGCAGCGTAGGTGCACGGTTCAGCAGGACCGGGTGTCCGGTAATGACATCTTCGAGGACGTCCCAGACCTCTGGGCGCTGACGCTCAACCATGCGCTTTGCGCTCTTGATGTTCTGCGCGTAGCTCTTGGCCACGAGCTCCTTCATCACGAACGGCTTGAACAGCTCGAGAGCCATCAGCTTCGGCAGACCACACTGGTGCAGCTTCAGCTGCGGGCCGACGATAATAACCGAACGGCCGGAGTAGTCAACACGCTTACCCAGCAGGTTCTGACGGAAACGACCCTGCTTACCCTTGAGCAGGTCGCTCAGGGACTTCAGCGGGCGGTTACCCGGACCAGTGACCGGGCGGCCACGACGCCCGTTGTCGAACAGTGCGTCAACGGATTCCTGAAGCATGCGCTTCTCGTTGTTGACGATGATCTCCGGAGCGCCGAGGTCGATCATGCGCTTCAGGCGGTTGTTGCGGTTGATGACACGACGGTAGAGGTCGTTCAAGTCCGAGGTCGCAAAGCGGCCACCGTCGAGCTGCACCATCGGGCGCAGCTCCGGCGGAATCACCGGGATGCAGTCAAGCACCATAGCGGCCGGGTCGTTGCCGGACTGCAGGAATGCAGTGACAACCTTCAGGCGCTTGAGGGCGCGCATCTTCTTCTGTCCCTTGCCGTCGCGAATAATCTCGCGCAGCTCCTCGGCCTCCTTGGCCAGGTCGAAGTTGCGGATCAGGGTCTGAATAGCCTCAGCACCCATACCACCGGTGAAGTAGTCCTCGTAGCGGTCGACGAGCTCGGTGTAAATACCCTCGTCGATAATCATCTGCTTCGGCTCGAGCTTGATGAAGGTGTTCCAAATCTCATCGAGACGATCCAGCTCGCGCTGGGCGCGCTCACGGATGTGGCGCATCTCGCGCTCGGCTGCAGACTGAACCTTCTTGCGGGCGTCAGCCTTGGCACCGGCTGCCTCGAGCTCAGCCAGATCCTCTTCCAGGGTCTGGGCGCGCTCGGCCAGCTCCTGGTCGCGGTCGTCCTCAACCAGCTTCTTGTCCACGAGCATGTCTGCTTCGAGGGTTTCCTGGTCGTTGTGGCGAGCCTCTTCATCCACAGAAGTGATGATGTTGGCAGCGAAGTAGATGATCTTTTCCAGATCCTTCGGAGCCAAGTCGAGCAGGTAGCCGAGGCGGGACGGCACACCCTTGAAGTACCAGATGTGAGTGACCGGAGCGGCCAGCTCAATGTGGCCCATGCGCTCACGGCGAACCTTCGACTTGGTCACCTCAACGCCACAGCGTTCACAGATGATGCCCTTGAAGCGAACGCGCTTGTACTTACCACAAGCACACTCCCAGTCACGGGTCGGGCCGAAGATACGCTCACAGAAAAGGCCATCCTTTTCCGGCTTCAGCGTACGGTAGTTAATCGTCTCGGGCTTCTTGACCTCACCGCGAGACCAGCGGCGGATGTCGTCGGCGGTAGCGAGCCCAATCCGGAGCTCGTCAAAGTTGTTGACGTCGAGCACCTGTTTTCCCTTTCCCTCCGCATCGAAGTAATGCGGAAACCAAATTCTCTGCGGAGGTTTTTGTACGTTGTCGTCTGTGTTGGGTTATTCGCGAGTTAGGGCTTCCCGACCCTGATACTCACGCAATGTTTCGTCGTTAAGCGAGAAACTATGCGGAGTCAGCGTCGGAACGCTCATCGCGGGACAGGTTAATGCCGAGGGATGCGGTCGCGTGGTCGAGTTCCTCATCGTCGGAGGAGCCCAACTCAACCGGAACGCCGTCGGCCGAAAGGACCTCAACGTTCAGGCAGAGCGACTGCAGTTCCTTCAGAAGCACCTTGAACGACTCCGGAATACCCGGATCCGGAATGTTGTCGCCCTTCACGATTGCCTCGTAGACCTTGACGCGGCCAACCACGTCATCGGACTTGATGGTGAGCAGCTCCTGCAGGGTGTAGGCAGCGCCGTATGCCTGCATTGCCCACACCTCCATCTCACCGAAGCGCTGACCACCGAACTGGGCCTTACCACCCAGCGGCTGCTGGGTAATCATGGAGTACGGACCGGTGGAACGAGCGTGAATCTTCTCGTCGACCAGGTGGTGCAGCTTCAGCATGTACATGTAGCCCACCGAAACCGGGAACGGGAACTTCTCGCCAGAGCGGCCGTCGAACAGCGTGGCCTTACCGTCAGCGTTGACCAGCACCTCGCCGTCACGGTTCGGGCGGGACGACGCGAGCAGACCAGCGAGCTCCTCGTTCTCAGCACCGTCGAACACTGGGGTTGCGACCAGGGAGTCGGACGGAACGTCGTGCAGGTCTGCC
Source organism: Corynebacterium sp. 401_CJEI (assembly GCF_001076435.1). Classification (NCBI taxonomy): domain Bacteria; kingdom Bacillati; phylum Actinomycetota; class Actinomycetes; order Mycobacteriales; family Corynebacteriaceae; genus Corynebacterium; species Corynebacterium sp. 401_CJEI. The sequence continues at coordinate 11,413 of NZ_JVIP01000018.1, read as the reverse complement.
GGAAGACGCTTAGCCCAATCCGGGTCGCCCTCAATGCTCCAGCCGGCCTTCGCCAGCCAGCCGAGGTGAACCTCGAGGACCTGGCCGATGTTCATACGACGCGGAACACCGTGGGTGTTCAGAATGATGTCGACCGGGGTGCCGTCCGGCAGGAACGGCATGTCCTCCTGCGGCAGGATCTTGCCGATAACACCCTTGTTACCGTGGCGACCTGCCATCTTGTCGCCGTCCTGGATCTTGCGCTTCTGCGCAACGTAGACGCGGACCATCTCGTTGACACCCGGTGCCAGGTCGTCATCGTCTTCACGGGAGAAGACGCGGACGCCGATGACCTTGCCGGACTCACCGTGCGGAACACGCATGGAGGTGTCACGGACCTCGCGGGACTTCTCGCCGAAGATAGCGCGCAGCAGGCGCTCCTCCGGAGTCAGCTCAGTCTCGCCCTTCGGCGTGGTCTTAGCGACCAGGATGTCACCGTCGCGAACGTCGGCACCGATGCGGACGATACCGCGGTCATCCAGATCCTTCAGCATCTCCTCGGATGCGTTCGGGATGTCACGGGTGATTTCCTCCGGACCCAGCTTGGTGTCGCGGGCATCAATCTCGTGCTCCTCGATGTGAATCGAGGTCAGGATGTCCTCCTCAACCATGCGCTGGTTCAGGATGATGGCGTCCTCGTAGTTGTGTCCTTCCCACGGCATGAATGCCACGAGCAGGTTCTTACCAAGTGCCATCTCACCGTTGTCGGTACCCGGACCGTCAGCGATGACCTGGCCGGCCTCAACACGCTGGCCTTCGTCAACCAGAGGCTTCTGGTTGTAGCAGGTGCCCTGGTTGGTGCGTTCAAACTTGCGCAGCAGGTAGGTGTGGCGCTGGCCCTCATCATCCATGATGGTGATGAAGTCTGCCGACACGGTCTCGACCACACCGGTGGCCGAAGCGACAATGACATCGCCGGCGTCGTAAGCAGCACGCTGCTCCATACCAGTACCGACGAACGGAGCCTCCGAACGCAGCAGCGGCACAGCCTGGCGCTGCATGTTCGCACCCATCAGGGCACGGTTAGCGTCGTCGTGCTCGAGGAACGGAATCATGGCGGTAGCCACAGAGACCATCTGACGCGGGGAAACATCGAGGTAGTCGACCTCATCGGCGCGGACGGACTCGACGTCACCACCCTTCTTACGAACAGACAGAGTCTCCTGAACAAAGTGGCCGTTCTCGTCGATCGGGGTGTTGGCCTGCGCGACGACGTAGCGGTCTTCCTCATCAGCGGTGAGGTAGTCGACCTCGTCGGTGATGACACCATCGCGGACGCGACGGTACGGAGTCTCAATGAAACCGAACGGGTTCACGCGTGCGTAGCAGGACAGCGAACCAATCAGACCAATGTTCGGACCCTCTGGGGTCTCAATTGGACACATGCGACCGTAGTGGGACGGGTGAACGTCTCGAACCTCAAGGCCAGCACGGTCACGGGTCAGACCACCCGGGCCCAGTGCGGACAGACGACGCTTGTGGGTCAGACCCGACAGCGAGTTGTTCTGGTCCATGAACTGGGACAGCTGGGAAGTACCGAAGAACTCACGGATAGCCGCGGAAACCGGGCGCACGTTAATCAGGGTGGTCGGCTGGATCGACTCCACGTCCTGAGTGGTCATGCGCTCACGAACCACGCGTTCCATGCGGGACAGACCCACGCGGACCTGGTTCTGAATCAGCTCGCCTACGGTACGCAGACGACGGTTACCGAAGTGGTCGATATCGTCGGTCTCAACCGGGATCTCGACACCTTCCGGCGAGGTCATAACATTCTCGCCGTCGTGCAGGCGCACAAGGTATTCGATGGTGGTAGCAATATCCTGCTCGGTCAGAACCATCTCGCCGGAGGCATCAGCGCCCAGACCCAGCTTGCGGTTGACCTTGTAGCGACCGACCTTAGCCAGGTCGTAGCGCTTCGGCTTGAAGAAATTGTTCTCCAGCAGAGCCAGCGCGGACTCGCGCGTCGGCGGCTCACCCGGGCGCTGCTTGCGGTAAATCTCCAGCAGAGCCTCGTCGGTGTTTGCAACACCGTCCTTCTCCAGGGTGGCCATCATGATCTCAGAGAAGCCGAAGCGCTCCTTGATCTCCTCGGTGGTCCAGCCGAAAGCCTTCAGCAGAACCGTGACCGGCTGGCGACGCTTACGGTCAATACGAACGCCGACGGTGTCCCGCTTGTCGACGTCGAACTCCAGCCACGCACCGCGCGACGGAATAATCTTCACCGAGTGCAGCGGGCGCTCGGTGGACTTGTCGATGGTCTCATCGAAGTAGACACCCGGAGAGCGCACCAGCTGAGAAACAACGACACGCTCAGTTCCGTTGACGATGAACGTACCCTTGTCCGTCATCATCGGGAAGTCACCGATGAAGACGGTCTGGCTCTTGATCTCACCGGTCTCGCGGTTGGTGAACTCCGCGGTGACGTAGAGGGGAGCCGAGTAGTTGATGTCCTTATCCTTGGACTCATCCACGGTGTTCTTGACGGAGTCGAACCATGGGTCCGACAGCGTCAGGGACATCTTCTGGGAGTAGTCCTCGATCGGAGAGAGCTCTTCTAGAATATCTTCGAGACCGCTGGTAACCCGAGCGTCTTCTCCGAGCTCCTCCTGGCGACGAGCACGCCACTCAGGCGTGCCAATGAGCCATGCGAAAGACTCACGCTGCAGGTCGAGCAGACCAGGAACCGCAATCGGCTCCTGAATCTTTGCAAACGAGTACCTCTTCGAAGCTCCGGGAATACCGGTTACTGCCTTGGTCTGGCGGGAGACTGCCAAGATGCGTCCTTCCAGCACCTCACGCGGTGGAGCACACCGGCAACCGGTGGTGCGCTCCGCCCGCTTGGTTTATACGCGATTCAAGTTGCAGGAATTATTTCTGTTGCGCACCGGGATACTTTGCGTCTAACCTTTGGTCACACACGAAAGTGATTCCCCCGCCACTTGGCCTCCAAGACCAGCCTTTAAAGGCGAGCCCCCGAGCCCTAACGGCGGCGCCGCAGCAACTCCTTTAACAGCTAGATGCACGAAAAACGGTGCTACATAATAGCCCCGCGCTCCGAGCGCAAACTATAAAAGAGCTGGCGACAGATACACTAATTCCAGCGCAACGATTTAGCCTATATCAAAAACTGGCAGTTGTCTAGTACAACTTGACAAATCGGGCGTGTCGCATTCACCCGTTACCGATATAACGATGAGGCCTGGGCGCTATGGCCGTCGTAAAGCGTTACTCTGCTTTACGACGGGTCGAAGGACGCACGATGCCCACGATTGCGATGAATACCAGAATCGAACCGGACGCAATGAGGCCGATTGACCACGGCTCTAGAGCTGGGCGCTGGAAATTCTGTATTGCGCCAAAGAGAAGCTGATTGGAAAGGCCTTCGTCCATCTTGCCGTTGAAGCGCAGGTAGTCCATGATCGGCTCGCCATCGCGGGTCTCCCACCAAAGGTGGATGTCCTCGGCCATATCGATGACCGAGCCAGACTTGGGCTCAACCCACAAATCACGGGTGCCCTGGTACTGGAGGAAGCCGGACTTGTCATCCTGGGTTAGCTGAGAGACATAAGAACGGTACTTCTGGGCGAGATTCGTCTTCTCAATGTCCTGACGGAAATGCAGGACACGGTTACCACCGCGCTCCTCTTCCCCGACAAACTTTGCTGGCAAGGAATCGTGGAGGAGATCATCAAAGATCAGGTATTCCTTTTCCTCCGTGTCGGCCGGGAGCTTCACCCAGTTCCCCTCGAAAGCCACTGACCGTGGAACGCCCGCCATGCGGTCGACAAGTGTCGCAGGAGCCAGCGCCTCGCCGGTGAGTCGGTCGATGGTAACTGTCCAGATATTGGCCTCGATAAGCTCCGTCAGCGGGTCGGTGCCGATAACCTCAGGGGGAAGCTCACGCATTTCAGTCACGCCGACGCGGAGCGAAACCTTGTCCGCATCCGCGGGTTCGATGAGCACGCCGTGAAGCTGTCGCTGCAGCGGCGAGTGCACTTCTTCCCGCTTGCCCTCTTCGTTAATCCTGGTGGATACGCCGTCTTCCGCCCGCAGGGTATACGACACCGGCGGCAGGTCAAGCGGCATTTTGGGATCAACATTGAGCACTTTGGGCAGCAAAATGCCAGCAGCAAGCAGTGCGGTGCCTAGACCCAACAGAAGGATAGACAGAATTCTCGGCCGTGAGAGCATGTTAGATACTTTACAGGCCAATAAGGGTAATCAAGACAATGAGTGGGCTGGTTTTTGCCTCAACTCCCTGTGACGGGTGAGATTAGTGAGGTTTTGCCCGGGTCAGGCGGGTTAGCAAAGGCCCCAGAAACAAAAGAACCGCCAACCCCGGGCACGAAGCCCAGAATTGGCGGTCATAATTGGTAGCTTTAGGCCACTACCGGGGCCGAGGCAAGTATTTGAATTACTTGAGGGCAACCTTTGCGCCAGCCTCTTCCAGCTTAGCCTTAGCAGCCTCAGCGTCGTCCTTGGAAGCACCCTCCAGGATAGCCTTCGGAGCGGACTCAACCATCTCCTTAGCCTCCTTCAGGCCCAGGCCGGAGACGATCTCGCGGACAGCCTTAATAACGCCGATCTTCTTAGCGCCAGCGTCCTCGAGGACGACGTCGAACTCGTCCTTCTCCTCAGCAGCAGCCTCGCCGCCAGCAGCGCCTGCAGCAGCAACTGCAACCGGAGCAGCAGCGGTGACGTCGAACTCTTCCTCGAAAGCCTTCTTGAACTCGGTGAGCTCAACGAGGGTCATTTCCTTGAAAGCCTCGAGCAGTTCCTCAGTGGTGTACTTAGCCATGGATATTCTCCTATGAGTGTGGTGCGGCCGCTCCCCTCAGAGATCCCTGGGGTCGAAGCCGTCAAAGTGATATTGAAAAGTTTTTCGCGTGATTTAGTTCGCGTAGATCGCGAGCCGCTCGGGATTACTTCTTTTCCTCGAGTGCCGCAGCAAGGCGGGCAACCGAGGAGGTCGGAGCGTCGAGCAGGCCAGCGACGTTCGCCAGAACGCCGTTGAAGGCACCAGCCAGCTTTGCCAGCGTGGTCTCACGGTTATCCATATCCGCAAGAGCCTCGAACTGTGCTGCATCCATTGCAGCACCGTCCATGTAGCCGCCCTTGATCACGAGGTTCTTGTTGTCACCGGCGAACTTCTTAATCGCCTTAGCCGCATCCACAGCCTCGCCCTTGATGAAGGCGACTGCAGTCGGGCCGTTCAGGTGCTCATCAAGACCCTCAATCCCTGCCTCGTCGGCAGCGATCTTGATCATGGTGTTCTTGGCGACGGAGTACTTAACATCAGCACCGAGGGCGCGACGCAGTTCCGTGATTTCCGCAACGGACAGGCCGCGGTACTCAGTCAGCACGATAGCGTTGGACTCTTCAACGTCCTGCTTCAGCGCTGCAACAGCTGCAATCTTCTCAGCATTTGCTGCCATGTGTACTCTCGCCTCCTTCCTGGTCTTTGCAATTTTCCGCTCGGCCAAGTGAAGGATTCTTTTGCGCAAATACAACAAACGCCCCAATCCTCGCACAAGGATGGGGCGCACAATTCTTGTGGCATGTTCCACTTCAACTCCGCCGACGCCGTGGTCAGCAGGTGAAGTTAAACTGCGCAAGCGCTTCCAAGTCCTCCTGCGTGGGCCGCTCACTGTATTCCTACAATGAAACCTTCAATCCGCTTCTTTCAAAGCGAATGACCGACGGTCTTCGGTGAAACTTGAGTACCAACCTCCATCTTCCCAACTCGATGTTGGTACCGATTGGAAGCCGGTCAAACTTCGTGAAGAAACTTTATACCAGACCCTGGCAATTAACCAAATCGCCTATCCAAACCGCGCCGCACCTGGCTCTCCGAAGCGGCCGAACTCCAGGTCCTTCTCACGTTGCTGGACAATCATCTCGAGCTCGGCAAAGTACGCATTCAGGTCATCGTCGGCAAGCCAGAGCACTTGGTCGGCGTAGTCGAGTACCACGCGCACCATGTCGTCGGGATGCGCGTCTAACCTAGCGGCGTCGAGAATATCCACGGTCAGTGTCAGCGCCACACGCACGACCGGCGGAATCTGCAATGCCAGGCGCTGTTGCGCCACGACATTGCGCAGCTCCACGGCTTCCATCCGCGCAATGATGCGCAACAACCGCACTACGACGACCTGCGCCGCCCGAGCTTGCAGAGCTTCCTCCTCACTCATCCCCGGAAGCACCACAGAATCCTGGATATTGCGGCGAAGGACCTCAGCTACGCGCTCGTCCTCCCCTAGCCCCGTCAGTACCTCGCCCAGCAGCGTCTGCCCCGCGATGCGCAGGCAGGGCATGTCATAGGCATCGTCGCCCAACGAATCAAGGTACGAGATGAGCTGCGGTTCAATAATTCCGGAACCGTCGTCGAGCTGCGCCAGGCGATTAATCTCGCCGAGCGCCTCCAGCCCTTCTTCGGGTTCCAAAATTAACGTCATAGTCGCGATTTTAAGCAACAAACTTTGGCTGTGAGTCCATTTCGCCTGGATTAGTTGTTTGGATTAGCAATTCGCTTTACGACGTCTACCGCGCCCAAGCCCCCACCGCGCTATCGATACCCCTTATGCCAATGCAAAACCGCCACCTCACACACTGTGGGAAAGTGCGCGCGGCGGCGGTTTTAAAGAGCTTTGCTCAGAGTCGCTCTCGAGTGACTCATGAAGAGCACACTCACCTATCGGCTGATGCTGATTTAGGCGGTGTAGTCCTTGATCACGCTGGTGTCAACCGGGATGCCCGGGCCGTTGGTGGCGGAGACGGTGATCTTCTTCAGGTACTTACCCTTAGCAGCGGACGGCTTGAGGCGCATCAGCTCGTCGATAAGCGCACCGTAGTTCTCGGCCAGCTTCTCAGCGTCGAAGGAAGCCTTACCGATAACAGCCTGCAGGTTTGCAGCCTTGTCAACGCGGAAGGAAATCTTACCGCCCTTGATCTCGGTGACAGCCTTAGCGACATCCGGGGTAACGGTGCCGGTCTTCGGGTTCGGCATCAGACCACGCGGGCCGAGGATACGAGCCACGCGGCCAACCTTGGCCATCTGGTCCGGGGTAGCGATAGCAGCGTCGAAGTCGGTCCAGCCGCCCTGAATCTTCTCGATCAGCTCCTCGGAACCGACGAAGTCAGCGCCGGCCTCTTCAGCCTTGGTGGCGTTCTCGCCAGCAGCGAAGACGACAACGCGGACGGTCTTACCGGTGCCGTTCGGCAGGGAGACAGTGCCGCGAACCAGCTGGTCAGCCTTGCGCGGGTCAACGCCCAGGCGGATGGCAACGTCGATGGTGGCGTCGTAGTTCTTGGAGGAGGTCTCCTTGGCCAGGTTAGCGGCCTCGAGCGGAGAGTAGATGCGGCCGGCGTCGATCTTCTCGGCGGCGGCGCGGTATGCCTTAGAGTTCTTGCTCATGAAAAGTCCAATCTCAATTAAGTGAAATGGTTGGATTGTGGTGTGTAGCGGGCCGAAGCTGGCCCTACCACTTGATGAAGGAGCAGCTAAACGCTGACGGTTTACTTTGCGCCCTCGACGGTGATGCCCATGGAGCGAGCGGTACCGGCGATGATGCGTGCACCCATCTCGATGTCGTTAGCGTTCAGGTCCGGCTTCTTCAGCTCGGCGATTTCCTTGCACTGCTCCCAGGTCACGGAACCGACCTTGTTGGTGTGCGGAACGCCAGAGCCCTTCTGAATGCCAGCGGCCTTCAGCAGCAGCTTAGCTGCCGGCGGGGTCTTCAGAACGAAGGTGAAGGAGCGGTCTTCGTAGACGGAGATTTCAACCGGGACAACGTTGCCACGCTGGTTCTCAGTTGCTGCGTTGTAAGCCTTGCAGAACTCCATGATGTTGACACCATGGGCACCCAGTGCCGGACCAACCGGCGGAGCCGGGTTAGCCTGACCAGCCTGAATCTGCAGCTTAATAATCGCAGAAAGCTTCTTCTTCGGAGCCATCGGATTAACCTACTTCCTAGTTACCGGGGCACGCCGCCCCGATGAAAAGGCGACTCACCCCGTCCGGATGCCGACGCTTTACGACGACCCTTGCGCCCTCGACCATCATGGCCACTGGCGCTGGTCATTGAGTTGGTGCCAGCCACCGGGGATACGAATTACTTGGCGCATCTGTGCTCAAGGCACAAAAATGCACGCCTGGCTACGTTACCGCAGCGTATGGCGTGCATCAAAATCCGTTACCGGATTGGTTGCGCGAGCGAGCTAGCTGGTGCCTTGCTCGGCGCTTGGCTTGGCGGCCGGCTTAGTGCGAGGCCTAGTTCAGCTTCTCGACCTCATCGATGCCCAGCTCGACCGGGGTCTCACGGCCGAAGATGGAAACCAGAGCTTTCATGCGGCCGGTGTCCGGGTCGATCTCGGAGATGGTCGCAGCCACGGATGCGAACGGACCGGACAGGATGGTGACGGACTCGCCGACCTCGTAGTCGATGGCGACGGCCTTCTTCTCCGCCTGCGGCGCCGCTGCGACAGCCAGCTCACCGTCAGCATTTGCAGCTTCTTCAGCGGCGTCCGCGGTGATGGTCTCCTTCGGCATGAGGAACTTAGCGACCTCGCGAATCTTGACCTTGGACGGCTGGCCCTCGCTACCGACGAAGGAAGTAACACCCGGGGTGTCGCGGACGACGGACCAGGACGGGTCATCCAGGCTCATACGAACCAGAACGTAGCCCGGCAGCAGCTTGCGCTTAACGATCTTCTTCTTGCCGTCGTCCTTGCGCTCTTCGACTTCCTCAACCGGAACGATGACCTCGTGGATCTGCTCATCGACACCCATGGTCTGGGCGCGCATTTCCAGGTTGGTCTTCACCTTGTTCTCGTAGCCGGAGTAGCACTGGATGATGTACCAGTCGCCCGGACGACGCTTGAGCTCACGCTGGAACTCGCGCAGGCGCTTACGGTACTCGGCATCTGCGTCAGCAGCTGCCTGTGCCTCAGCGTCAGCGGCAGTCTCCTCTGCCGGCGCTGCTTCTGCTGCAGCAGAGTCAGCTGCGGCTGCGTCGGCTGCGGCTGCGTCGGCTGCACCCTCGGCCGGAGCTTCTACCTGAGCCGGTGCGCCCTGCGCATCCTGCTCAGTTGCGGCAGCATCCGCGGACTGGGCGTCGGAGAAAATATTCTGACCATCATTCATGTCGTGCTAACCCCTCTTGTATCTACATCAACGGTTCGCGACATTGGCATCTTCGCCTAAAGAGTCTTAAGAGCCAATATGCCATCCGCAATCACTTCGCACAGCCAGACACCAGCTGCGCTAACGAATAATCCCGCCGTCCGGAACTCGGAGGCGGGATGAAAAGCATCACTGCGAAACAGTATAACCGATTACTTGCCCAACACCGATCGGACACCCAGACCGGCCAGCGTGTCCACACCCCACACGAGAGCGATCATGGCAATCAGGAACAGAATCACGATGATGCTGTAGGTGACCATCTGGCGGCCGGTCGGCCAAATCACCTTGCGCAGCTCGTCAACAACCTGCTTGATGAAAACCAAAGGGTTACGAGTCGAAAGCTCGTTGGTCTCCTTCTCACGCGCAGGCTTCTTCGCCACGGTGGTCTGCGCGCCCGTCGCCTGGCGCTTACCGGACGGGCGAGCCGCCGCCTGGAAAGTCTGGTTTTCCTCAGACACGATGCTCCTTCGCTACTTCGTGCATATGAGACCTAAAGATACTGCACAGTGAAACTCAAACGTGAATTCTTCAAGGGCAAACTCCGGGGAAGTTCTCCGGAGCCAAGCCCCCCACTGTGCAGAGCAAGTCTGGTTCAGTGCGTAAATTCTAGCCGATAATCCACACTATCGAAGAAATGCCCTTCGTGGGAACCGCAGGCTTCGAGATTCGATTCTGACAACCCCAAAGAGCCACGGGCTGCTCGCTCGGGCTGCTCGCTTCGGCCGCTCGCTCGGGGATGCGAACTTGGGGCTGCAAATGTGAAACTGTATGGGTTTATGACACTTTCGGGTTAAGTAGCAAAAAGTGTGTCCGCTCGGCGTGTTGCGGGGCGGGCACACCGTTTGTTACTTCATGGGGCCTTTTCTGATTCCTATCGAGTGTTCGTACTCGGTTGGGATAGCGTTGTCGTAGAAGGCTGGTCGGCCTGTTTCATGGTCGGCTTTGTTGTGGTCTTCTTCGACAAGATCGTTGACTTTGGCGAGTTGATCTTGGCCGAAATTGCACTGCCTGGCGATCTTTAATGGGTCGTCAGGCAGTTGCGTTTTCGAGTGCAGGTACCACTCGAGCATTTTTCGTTGGCGTTCCCCGGACCTGCCGCGATGCGCGTCGGCGATGCGTTTGAGCCCGGCGTTGATGCCGCCTTCCAGACTGTTTGTCGTTGAAGCCCAGCGTTGAGGCTCAAGCGCATTCGGTGGTGGCTGCAGGTAGGTAAACAGCCATCCTTTCCGTGAGAGGTGCAGCAGGGAGTTGTATGCCTTGCGAACTCGCAGATGGGTCCATTCCCACTGGTTGTTGAGTGTGCGGCGCTCTTTTGACACGGGCGTTTTCTCGTTGAGGAATGCTTTGAATACCTGTCCGAAGTCGTGCAGACGCAGCGTCCACTCCCGTGCCTGGTCGAGTGTGGTGATACGGGTCAGTTTCAACGCCAGGGCGTAGATGGCTTTGCCGGCGTCGGTGCGTGGTCGTGATGTGGTGTAGCGGCGGATGACGCGTTGCGCATGGACGAGGCATCGTTGGATTATCGCGTTCGGCCAGCAGGCTTTAATCGCAGTAAGTGCGCCTTGTCCGCCGTCGAGGACGACGCAGAGCGGCTCAGCGATTTTGCGGAGTAGCTGCGTGTAGGCGTGGGCGGTTTCGTGTTTGGTCCAGTGCCATGCGATGACGTGGTCGTGGCTGGCTGCGACGAGCAAGCATCCGGCGGCGGTGTAGGTACCGTCGATGAAGATCTGGTCGTAGATGCGCTGTGGGTCACCGTCGTTGGGGATGTCGATGAGCCAGAACGGTTTGAATCGGCGGTCAAGTGTCCAACGGCTTACCCCTTGTTGCTGGGCGAGTTCAGACAACGTTGCTGTGGAGGTGGCATAAGAGACGAAGGCTTTAAAGTCGCGGGTCTGCGTGCGGTCGGTGCGGGTTCGTGTCGTGGAACTGCCGCAGTTCGGGTCCTTGCATCGCCACCTGGTTGTGCCTTTAGAAGTGGTTCCGTTTTTCTTCATTTGCCCAGCGCATATCGGGCATCGTGGTCTGTTTTTACTCACCCGGAAAGCACACCAACCCCCGATTAGCACATGCGGGTGCCATTCCGGTGGATTGAACACTAATCGGGCGGATATAAGGTCTTGATGCTTATATCCGCCCGATTTACCCAGCCTAATCAGCAGTAATGCTGAAAGTCAGACACACTTTTTG